>CANHVD010000115.1 GCA_947463775.1 Planctomycetaceae bacterium
GTGATCGTTTCAGAGAGCCGCTCCAAAGCAACCTGCTCACCTTCGTTACCTCGAGTCTTCCGGCGTTTCTTGGCGAGCACCTTAAGTTTGTCGTCAAAAACGACGGCCATCATTTTGGTACCACCCAGATCAAATCCGATCCAAATGCGGCGTTTTGGGGTCTCGTCTGTCATTTTGCTCTCAAATTAGTACTGATGCGGGACAACGGAATGTCCCGGCAATCTTCGTAGGATAACAATTCAGGCAGTGGATGCTCCAGTAACCACGAAATCAGATTTCTCAGTCGACAGCCATTTGCAATCCGCCGCAGAACTCCGCCAGAACACGCGAACTCTAGGCGAACGAGTAGGCTGGACGGAGGAACGGACAGATTTTGACAGTTCCTGCAGAATGTTTTCCAACTCCGGCTATGGTTACGATACAGCCAATCCTGGAATTATCGTTCGACCAAATAACTCATTGAGACGAATTGAAATGTCTTTCCAAGCTCACTCGCCCCTGTTTCTCTGCTTCATGCTTCTGGTTGCAGCGAGCAGATTTTTGTCAGCTGCAGAAGATGCCTCTCAACCCATACTCCGATCGGAGTTTGTGTTCCCCTTGCACCCTCAACACAATCACGCACCGGGTATCGCGGAACTTGCAGATGGCGAATTGATTGTTTCCTGGTATCGTGGCAGTGGTGAACGAACTGCCGATGATGTGGCAGTTTATGGATCTCGATTGAAAGCTGGTCGGAAAGAATGGGGACCGGAATTTCTGATGACCGACACACCGGGATTCCCTGATTGTAACACGGCCATGATGACCGATCCCAATGGACGGCTCATGCTTTTCTGGCCGGTTGTTATCGCCAATAGCTGGGAATCATGCCTGACTCATCTCAAGGTGAGTGACAATCCCGCTGGCGATGGGTGCCCTCAATGGGATCGCAGTGAAACGATTCTGCTCAAGCCCGATGACTTCTCGCCGGAAGCGATTCGAATTCTCGATCAGTTTCTTTCCGCATTGCCGGTACCACTTCCCGAAAAACAAAAGCTGGAGATTGAAGAGGCGAAGGAGAAGCTGAGCCAGAAACTCTATCAGCGCATGGGCTGGCAGCCTCGTTGCAAACCCACCGTGCTGCCATCGGGGCGTATACTGCTGCCCCTTTATACAGACACGTACTCGATCTCGATTATGGCGATCAGCGACGATGGCGGTTCTACCTGGTATGCCAGTAAGCCGCTGCTTGGCTTCGGTGCAATTCAGCCGGCGGTGGTGCGTCGCGATGATGGAACTCTGGTTGCCTACATGAGAGAGAATGGTTTTACCGGACATGTGCGAGTCTGTGAATCAACGGATGATGGAGTCACATGGGGACCCGTGGGTGTCTCCGAACTTGTGAATCCTGGCTCAGGGTTGGATGGTGTTCGGCTCAGAAACGGCCATTGGGTGCTCGTTCATAACGACACATCCTCTGGCAGAAATCAGCTCGCCGTCAGCCTTTCCACAGACGAAGGTCTGACGTGGAAAGCGTCCCGGCATCTGGAGCAACAGCCGACAGGATCTTTTCACTACCCGTGCGTAATCCAGGCAAAAGACGGCATGATCCATGCGGTCTACAGTTACTTCTGCGATGAAGGCAAGACAATGAAACATGCTGCATTCAACGAAGAATGGATTCTGACGGGCGACGCTGCCTCGAAATAATCCACGTTGAGTCGTCAGCAACTCTGGTCAACGGGCGAGATTTACCTCCACGACGACGAACGATGCTTCTCAGTCCGCGCCGCGCCGGACTCTCCGTGATTCCAGAAAGTTCTGGAGCAATATCTGCGCGGCAATCTTGTCGATGCGATCCTTACGTTGTTTCTTTGTCAGGGCTGCATCCGTCATCAGACACTCAGCTTGAAATGATGAGAATCGCTCATCCTGAAAACAATACGGAAGACCGGTTACTGAAGACAGCCAGTCTGCAAATTTCCGTGCTTCACGAGATTTTTCGCTTTCGTCTCCGCTCAGATGAATCGGCAGACCAACAACCATCCCGACAGGTCGGTACTCTTCGACTAATGTCTTGAAGAAGCGAGTATCTCCCTGAGTCCCCTGCCGCTGATGATTGTAAAGTGGACTTGAGAATTTCTGATCACGATCCGAAACAGCCACGCCGACTCGCTTCGTGCCATAATCAATACCCAGCAAAACACCGGCATTGGGAAGCTCTGTCGCTCCCGAGTGATTTGATTCTTCTGTAGGCATTCTCAGTGAAGCTCGGTGGTTCCCGGATTTAGTCGATATCGGCATTCAGACCACATTCTACGGGGATAGCCTTCTGATCGCACACCACTCACACAGGGAACGGTCTGATTTCCTGGCACGAAACATCTGAACGACTCACTTGTCATCTTTTAGTCGACCAATGAGAATGCTTCGGCGAGTGACTATTCACAGATCTGTTTTTGTCGAGGTTTCAATGGCCAGTAAGCCGAACGTCATCATCAGTGCTTTTGCCGACGAGGCAGCCAATCGCCGCACCGCTCTTGAACAAATGACAGCACTCGCTGCGATTGGAATTCGGAACTACAGTCCGCGATTTATCGACGTTCTGGGCGATGGGAGAATCGAACACGTCACAGAACTCAATGCGGAGAAGCTTGAGCGACTTCGACAATTTCATGCCGAATACGGCGTGCGAGTCACCAGCATCGGGGCTCGAGTTGGCAAGGTTAAACTCCTGAATGTCGAAGATGGCTCTCATAATAAGTTCGTGCCTTTCGAAGAGTATCTTGCTGGAGAAGTGGCCCGAACAATCAATGTGGCGAAGGCGCTGGATACGAAGTTGATCCGAGGTTTCTCCTTCTATCATCCGCGAGGTACGAAGCCAGAACAGCATCTGGATCAGGCTGCTGACCAGATTCGTCGCATCACGAACCTGTGTGCTGAGAGTGGCCTTGTCTATGGACTGGAAATTGAGCCTAATCTCGTCGGCGAAACAGGCCCGTTAATGGCGGAACTTGCAAAACGCGTGGACCACCCGAACATGGTCCTGATTTTTGACGGTGGCAATGTTACGGCCCAGAACAAGAACGCCATTCAGGTCTTCGAGGAATATCGTGCAACTCTTCCATGGCTGGGATGGATGCATGTTAAAGATTATCGGATCGATCGCAGCCTGGTTTGGGAGGGTGCTGTCGATGAGGAACGCTTGAAGAATTTTGTTCCCTGTGACGAGGGTGATTCTGGTCATGAAATGATTTTCCGTGACCTTCGAGAACAGATTCCGGCGATTGAACTGCGACTGCAGAAACTGGGCATCCCGGGGTTCTATCTTGAGACCGAGCCACACCTGAAGGGCGGCGGCCAGTTTGGTGGATTTAGCGGGCCGGACGGAATGGGCGTTGCGGTTCGATCACTTTGCTCCGCACTCGATTACACCGGAATCGGGTATCGACTAAGGACATTTGCAGACATTCGTGAATTGAGAGGATTCTGAGACATGGTCTTCAATTTTGAAAAATCAAGCAGCTACCTTGTTTGTCCAAAGTGTCATTCGGACCTCGTTAAGGACGGTGACTCACTGGTTTGTACGAATCCAGATGTGCGTCTGAAGTATCCAATCCTGGATGATATTCCTCGGTTGCTGGTGGAAGAGGCAAAGGAACTCAGTCCGGACGAATGGAACTCTGCCATGCAACGAGCAGGTCGTTGAGGAACGTACGCTACGCTCCAGACTTTGGTGCGCGCACACAATTCATCTCGAGTTTGACTCAACTCATGTCCCGTTAACGATTTTGCTCGACGCTGTCTTCAATCTCTTCAAGCTGTTTTCATGCCTCTTCGACTTGTTCTTATGGGTACTGGCGAATTCGCAGTGCCGCCGTTTCGCGCTTTGCTCGGTTCGGAACATTCTGTGGTCGGAGTTCTGACGCAGCCGGATCGGTCGGGGCGCGGTCACCATCAACACGTCAATCCCGTGAAGGAAATGGCGGTTGCCCGCGATGTTCCAGTCTTTCAGCCAGAGCGAGTCAATCGTCCGGAAATGCTGGACACCCTTCGCTCTTTGAAGGCTGACGTTTTCATCGTTGCGGCCTACGGGCAGATTCTGAAGCCCGAATTACTGGCAATCCCGCGGTTAGGGGCCTTTAATCTTCATGGCTCTTTGTTGCCGCGGCATCGAGGAGCAGCTCCGGTGCAGTATTCAATCTGGAAAGGCGATACCACGACTGGTGTCACGATATTTCAGATAGAGCCAGCTTTGGATTCAGGTCCTGTCGTTGGAAAAGTAGAGACCCCCATCGGGCTATCTGAGTCCTCAGGCGAACTGATGCTGCGACTTGCCGAGCTTTCCGTTCCGCTAACATTGCGGGTTGTTCAACAACTGGCGGATGGGACGGCTGTTTTTGAGAGACAGGACTCGTCGCAAGTGACTTTGGCTCCCAAAATCGCAAGGGAATCCGGAGTCATCGATTGGTCTCAATCCTGTCGCCAGATTGATTGTCATGTGCGAGCCATGCAGCCATGGCCCAAGGCCTCAACCATTCTGCAGCGCGATGGGCAATCTGCAGGCCGCTGTACGATTCAGCAGGTTGGCCGCTCTGCAGACTTGTTGCTTCCGTCACTGCCACCGGTTGCCGGTAGGCTCCAGGAACATCAGGGTCGTTTGTTTGTTGCAGCCGGAGATGGCTGGCTTGAGATCCTGCGAATTCAACCGGATGGCCGTAAGAGTATGGACGGCCGCTCTTTCGTCAACGGTTATTCAATCACCTCGAACGACCGATTTGTCCGCGACATTCAGTGAGGGCGTTCGATCTCGATTGCCGTCACCGCTGAACGCACCAGTCCGGATGCAAGTCGAGTCGTAAGAATCTCGCCGGGTTCGACCCCTTCGGCGGATCGCAACAAGGCACCGTCCGACCTTTGTGTCAACGAGTACCCCCGGGAAAGGACCCTGAGTGGGCTCAGTGCCTGCAGTGATGCTGCGAACTCCGCCAAATCTCGCCCTCTTCGCTCGGTCAATAAGCGAACGGCCTTCACCGCACGCTCAGAGAAAGCTTCACAATCGAGCCGTTTTTGATCGACGAGACTCATGGGCCGCTGAAGTACAGACCTCGCCTCAATCGTACTCAGTCGAAGTCTGGCCCGATCCAGACGATCTCGCAGAGTCTGCCTCATGCGGTGTGCCGTGTGAATCAGTGAGTCATGAAGATCACGAGCTGACGGAACAACCAGCTCTCCAGCTTCGCTGGGTGTCAGTGCTCGGCGATCTGCAACCAGATCGGCAATCGACACATCGATTTCATGCCCCACTGCAGCGATGACAGGGATTCGACACGCAGCTACAGCCCTTGCGACAACTTCGGTATTGAAGCACCAAAGATCTTCAAGACTTCCGCCACCTCGTCCGGTAATCACAACATCAACATCAGGAATGCGATGTACGAGTTTCAAGGCCTTCGCAATTTCTTCCGCCGCCCCATCACCCTGAACGCGAACAGGTACGACCACGATTCGAGCTGGCGGCCATCGCCGAGTAATCACCTGAATCATATCGCGGACGGCAGCACTGCTCGGACTCGTTACAAGGGCAATCCGACGCGGTATCTGCGGAATCGCTCGCTTTCGCGACTCATCAAACAGGCCCTCTGCTGATAGTTTGTCGCGAAGTTGTCGAAAAGCCAGCTCAAGTTCCCCGATGCCCTGTGGCATCAAACGGGATATGACAAATTGACAAGTCCCCTTGGCGACATAGACCTGCAAAGACCCCGTAGCGAGGCACTTCATTCCATCTTTCGGTTCAAAGCGAATCTTCTGAGCAGCACTTCGCCAGATCACAGCACCGATTTCGGACTGTTCATCCTTCAGAGTCAAATACCAATGTCCGGCCGGACTGCGCCGACAATTGGAGATCTCTCCTTCAACGGTGCAGGGAGGCAACGCGGTCTCAACGACCTCTTTAAAGGCATTGACGAGATCTGAAACACTGACAACAGGAAACTCCGACAACTTACTGTGACTCCTCAAGTACTCTTCGGGCGGTTAAAATTGAGGCTTGGTGTTCGCGCGGTAGATCATTCAAATCATTGACTGAATCGTGGCTGTGCACAGAATGGCATTACTCAGCAACACCATCTTTGAATGCACTGAGAATACATCTCTGTGCCAAGCTGAAGCTGTTCCAGACTAATCCACTCATCATCCGTGTGAGCCTGAGCGATATCGCCAGGGCCGAACACCACGATGTTTTTCAACTCCGTAAAGATCGCCCCATCAGTGCCATAGGCGGCGGTGCGAGCCGCTGATCGCCCGGCAAGTTGCAACAGTTCTTTGACGAAAGGTGCAGACGGGTCCGTATAGAGTGGTGAGCCGGAAAACAGAGTATCAAACTTCAGCCCGCATCGCGTCGCCAGTTCTCGAATTTGCTCCACCATGCCATCAGCATCCTGCCCGGGCATCGGACGAAAGTACGCCAGACACTCCGACTGAGCGGATGTGATGTTGATCCCTGTGTTGGTATCACGAATCATCAGGTTGAGGGTCGGTGTCGGCGGCACAAATCGATCGTCGCGCCACGTCTCAGATGTTTCCATCTCCTCATTGATTCTTTGAATCTCCACGAGGAAAGGAATCAAAGCCATGTTCGCATTCACGCCCAGTCCAGTACTGGAGTGAGCAGCTCGCCCGATGGACGTGGCTCTTACAGCACGACCGCCCTTGTGAGCGTAGACGACATCCAGCGATGTCGGTTCCCCCACGATTGATGCTGGCTGGGAAGCAACGATCTGACGATACAGTTGCGAATCTTCGACAACCTTCCGCGCCCCATGCATGCCCACTTCCTCGTCAGCTGTGACGACATAGAAAATGGGAGCCCTGAGTTTTGAATTCCGAAGTTCGTGCCCTGCGGCGAGCATGCAAGCCAACGATCCTCGCATGTCGCAGGATCCTCGACCGTACATTCGGCCGTCCGCGACATGAGGAGTCCACGGGCCAGAAGCAGCAAAACTCCAAGAGTTGACGGGAACGACATCAGTGTGTCCAAAGTAGGCCAATCCGCCACTCGATACCGGACCTTTTCGTGCAACGAGGCATGACTTGGAGATGCCGTTTTCATCATGGTAGGCCAAGCGTTCAATCTCGAAATCCAGCTGACGCAGCCACTGATCTATACAGTCCGTAATTTCGTTGTTCGAATCCCGACTGACCGATGGGAACGGGATCAATTCTCGCAGGTATTCATGAGCTTGCATGATTTGAACATAATGTTGGGACAGGAAGTGCGGAAACTCAAAGGTCTGGATATCTGCTCATCATCTGCGCACGGATAGCAGTCTCTGTCGAGAAGAATTCACATACCCCTGAACCTCCGAACGATCGACGATGAACGTCCGAAACGCAAGCAAGACCAGTCGAACAGAGGCGTACGGAGCTAAAATCCCAATGACATCGTGAACATCAGGGAACGAATCAGAAAGCAGGTAAATCTGAAACTTTGTTCTCGACGCAGGCGCCCGATTATCCCAATAGTAACGATTGTGCGAATTGTAGAGGTTGCAGGACACATAGCGCTGAAGAGTTCCGCACAGTTTTGTCCACTCCTTTTTCGGAGACGTTAACAATGGGTACTTACTTTGAGACGGGCCGGCATTTGTCCTGGCTAGCCTGTCTACTGCTGGTCTGTTTCGGGCCAGACACAAGGTCTGCTTCGGCAGATGAATTGTCCAATTCTTTGACTTCTGAGTTACTTAATCTCTCTCGAGCTTTTCGCAGCCTCGATCAGAGTTTTCAGTACCGCGGAATGTCCAGCCGACTTGCATCAACGGCAGGTTCGGTATTCGTAGACTGGGAGGCGAAAGGCGTCCCGGTCGAGCAGGCTCCGGCCGTCATGGTTCCTGAGCCTGTGCTGGTCGGATGCGCGGCAGAACGGGTGAATGCTCATCACTGTGAGCACTGCGGCGGTTCTCCACAGCCAGCATCTCCACAGCAAGCAGAAGACCCCTGCTGTGCTTGCCAACATTCAGGATGTGGAGGCCGGAGAGAGTTTGGACATCACGATGTCCAGTTGCACGGTCGCTCTCAAGGAGGTTGTGCTGCAACGATCGGAATTCCGTTGCATCCACTGCATAACGATTGCCGAGCAACGATTGGTATTCCACTCCATCCGGCTGCAGCGTGCGAAGCAAATTCGCATCAACGCGGTTGTTCCAACTGTGATCGCTGCGACGAATGCTCACACAATGCGGCAGTGATTACTCCGCCATGTTGCACGACCTCGCCAAGATGTGAGACCTGTTATGTGGTTGAGCAGTACCGCAATGGAGTTTTGACACGGACCAAAGTTCCCTGCGAAAGCTGTCATGCACAGAGTTCGCATTAGTGATAGGGTCTCTGTTGAAATTCTGAAGGGAACCTTCATCGGACTACGATGAAAACGCAGCCCGGTTTCTCTGACTGAAAACCGGGCTGTGACTCAGGTCAGTAGCTGTCGTGTTTCTGTGCCTCGGCAGCTATTTGATCAACTCTGCCACTTTCTTCGCTGCGGCCTCAGCAGCCACGGCCTTCACGTCTGCGACTTTGACGGGCACAAAGCCACGTCGTTTGCTTTCGTCTGCGGCTTCCATAAAGGCGTAGAGATCCGTCGTTTCTTCGGCGCTCACTGGAGGCTGGCCTGAACGAAAGAACTTTACGATCTCGACAACCAGCGGCTTGTAGCCATCGTATTGACCTGCAGGTGCAATACCTTTGGTCCCAAAAGCTGTCCCACCGTAACCAGAACTTCCGCTCCGAATTCCTCGAAACGTACCAATTCTTCCCTTGTTCCATGTTCCTGTGACAAGATCGAAGTCCGGCGTTTGAGTACGAACGACTGTCTCAACTCCCGGCCCCATAATCGTGAACAGCGTTTCGCATCCGTGAATTCCGTACCAGAAGAGGTCCGGGTGAGTTGGCTCCAGTGAGCACGGAGAATAGGTGTCACAGCCCATGACATCTCCGATTGAACCACCGCGGATTGCCTGAGCGCCGTTCGAGAATCTCAACGAAGATGAGCTGAAGACCGGTGTCTTGTAATGCTTCGCCAGCTCAAAAATCGCAATTGTGTCCACCAAAGAACCGGCGATTGGCTTATCGATGAACACTGGCTTCTTCGCCTTCAATACTGGAAGTACCTGCTCCAGATGTGGCCGACCGTCATTCGTTTCCAGAAGCACGGCATCAACCTGAGCAATCATCGCGTCGAGATCATCAATGACCTCAACACCCATGGCCTTGATCTTCTCGGTGTATTCCGGCACCCGTTTCACGCTGCTTTCAATGTCCGGGCTTCCTTTCGGATACACAAGAATCACTTTGCAGCCAGCAAGTGCTGGATCGGCGCCCCCTTTGTTGAGCAAGTCGACAAATGCCAGACAGTGAGAGGTATCGAGCCCAATCATTCCAATCCGGATTGGCTTGGCGGGCTCGTCAGCGAGCGCAGACGGCAGGCTCGAAAACGTAGCGGAAATCATGCACAGGCTGGCAAGAATAGTTCTGAACATCAAAACGGTCTCCTTTGGGAAGGACAACTAATGGCAGGGATTTCAGGCGGGAAAGGAAGCTTAACGCAAAGCTCAATACTTTACACCAACAGACAGATGTCGCAGGACCACGAGTCCGTCCGTCAGAGCTTGTTCAAGTTTGCGGTGGAGTCCTGAGGCTTCGGCAATGGCTTATTCGGATCAAAATCCTTCGGAAGATTTCCTTCCAGTTTAAACTCTTCGATCAGTTCATTGCGGCGGCGTGCCACGGCTCTGTCGAACTCACTCAGGACGTCCAGAGCACGATCTCGCGATGTGACGAGACCAATAATCAGATACTGAGTTATCGCCATCAGATAACACACCCAGCCCACCAGCCAGCGTTCTCGGTGACGAGCTAACAAGTCAGACTCTCGCTTGAGGTCCGGAACCATCTTCTGCAGGGCATCGAGTGTCACCATGGACTGCATGGGACAAACGACAGCACATTGCTGACAATACGCCCAGGAGGCGATGGTGTCGCGTCGAAGAATGTCCTTCTGGTCACTGTTCAATACCGGCATTTGCGAGCCAATAATTGCACACATCATCGCCAGCACGGGAGACGATCGGTTCAGATGGCGACAAACAAACCCCTTCAGGAATTTCCATTTCAACTTCCAGAGTTGAACGACAGGATTCTTTCCCTTTTCCAGCTTTGGTGGCCCAGGGTGCAACACTGCAAACAACTCCTGATCGGGCATGGCTTCGATCACGCTGATGGCCAGCATAAGCCTTAAACCCATTGTCAGCCAGTCGGCACGATCAAGCCAGTCGACCTTCTGCATCCAGCCAAACAGCAGATGCTCCATGTTCGCAGTAGCGGCCAGCAAAAGGAGTGCCCCGCGAAACCACTCTTCCAGGTCTTTCTCAAGTTCGTCGTCCAGGTCCTGAAGACGAAAAACCTTACGCATGATGAAACGAAAAATGGGAATCGCAATTAGCCCGACCAGCACACGCGAAATAGGGCGCAGTACGCTGCGAAACAGCGGCAGGTCCATAAATATGCGAAACAAACTGCCCAATTGCGACTCTTTCCAAATTCAGTTCAGGCGTTCAACTCACATTGTGACCACGGCGAAGGTTGGCGATTCGACTTCACGTGACAAGACTGTATCCTGCCGAGTCGGCTCACTCCACCGTCACCCCTAAACTGGTCGAATGTCCGGACTCAGGCAGGACGCCCCTGACATAAGGCTACGAGAATAATCATGTTCGGTATCGCTGGCGAAACAGCATTTGACGTGCGTTTTAACCTGTTCGGTATTCCAATTCGCATTCATCCGGTCTTCTGGATTTCCGCCGCGATGATGCGATGGAATCCAGAGCGGCTGGATCTTGTCGTTTTGGGAGTCATCTGTGTCTTCGTAACCGTGCTGATCCATGAACTTGGTCATGCACTGGTTCTTCGTCACTACGGATGGCCTTCCGAAATTGTGCTGTATTTTTTGGGCGGATATGCAACCGCGACTCGCCTTTCAACGTGGCGTCAGATCTGGTCTCTGGCAGCCGGCCCACTTGCCGGGCTTTCCTTTTCAGCGATTGTGTACGGCGTGATGATCCTGCTGCTGAAATCTTCGCCAGCTACCTTCGAAGACTTTCCCGCTTTGAACTACGTTTTCTTTATGCTCTTATTCAGTGGAATCATTGTCAATGTGATGAATCTGATCCCGACGCTTCCCCTCGATGGCGGGCAAATCATGGCTACGCTCGTAACGCACTACGGCGTTCGTGGCCGTCAGGCATCAGAGCTGGTTCTGAAGATTTCTATCGGTGCGGCCGGCGGAGTGGCTCTGTGGTGTGCCTACTGTTCCAACTCAGGTGCCGATGTGCTGCCAAGCATTTTCTACTCATTTCTGCCGGCCCCCCACGCTGGCATTCTGGCTCGACTTCAGCCCGACCCTCAGTTCCTGATGATCTTCTTCGGAATCCTCTGTGCCCAAAGTGTCATCAACTATAACCAGTTCAAGGCGTGGTAGTGCCATCGGGAACGGCGTCGAATGACTCCAACACATTCAGGGTGTTAGTTGATTCTATGGAAATTCAAGCTCGAGCAGCCTTCGTTACTACTTGCACGGCATTCGATATCGCCACTCCAGTGGCTGGGGTAGTTCCTGCGCTGTGAATTCTAAATGTATTACTCGCCGATGTCCGGGATTGATCATTGGCGAAGAGGCATGCAGCAGCAGAGGGCTCATCAACACCGCACCACCTGCGGGCACCTCACAAACAACTTCATTCACGCTGGAGTAGATTTCTTCAATCCTACCCGATGTCAAAGCGTCGGAACGGTGACTTCCGGGTAGCACCTTCAAAGCCCCGTTTGCAGCAAAGCAATCATCAAGATGCAGCCGAACAGCAAGGATCCGAGACATGATCTGAAC
>CANHVD010000116.1 GCA_947463775.1 Planctomycetaceae bacterium
ATTGATGCGCACGACGACACTCAGCCCCTCATCCGCGGAAGCCGCTGTCAACATTATTGTGTCAGGCGAACAGCCAATTGAACTGCGGCGCGATGCCGTTCGAGTTCTCCAGATGGCATTGAGCGATGTCGGGCCCGGTGAACAGCGTACTCCAATGTACGAAGGTTATGCACCGCGAGCATCATTGGACGCTATCGAGAGAGAACTCAATCCCTTAATGACCAAAGTGGCGGATATCTTTCCAACGGGCGATGCTGCGATGGATCATGAGTTGATCCGAGTGATCGCAATGACAGCCCCGCTGAACCGTGACCTCTTCACAAAACTGCTGGCGGGGATTTCCGATTTAACTCTGCCAGCAGACGATATCCATCGGTTGGTCGCTGTCAGTCGTATCAATATCGAACGCTCTTATGAAGAGAGTGTCGCTACCGCGAAGGCTTTGGTTGGTATCGACGTCAAGATTCGTCGCCTGAAATTGAAGCAGGACACGAACTGGGATGATCGCATGGGAGAACTTTACACCACGCTGTGCAAAGTCGACCCGGCGATGCCGAGTGTCATTACGGAGCAGCCCGGATTCGGTCAACCAGGCCACGTTTTGTTTCTAAGCCAGGTCCCTCAGGGAACCGTCGCAAAAGCGATCGACGGATTTGTCGCCACGATTGCCGCAGATCCGGAATTCACATGGACGAATGATGTCGTGTTCGCCATCGGAGAATCAGAGAACCCCGAGCATCAGGCGCTGCTCAGATCACAGCTCGATAACCTCTCCGTCCGTGACGCGATTCTGATGGATCTTGCCGACAAGCCTCTGAAAGAAGATCGCGGACTGTTTCTTTCGGGCCTTGAATCTGCACAGCTCAACGCGGTCGACGCCTGCACGTTGGCTCTGACAAAACTCCCACGCAGCAACGACCCGGCCGAGCAATACCAACTCCTCAGCGCGGCACGCCGGCTGATGAATGATCCGCGCGAGCTTAAGATTCGCGAGAGCATTATGAGACTCCTGCAAAACAACACCGGGCAGTCAGTTCCGTTTGTCTTTGGTGAGGACGGGTATAAGGCTCAGCCGGAGTCCATGCAGGCATGGCAAACTTACCTGCAGCAACGTTACCCGGACTTTCGTCCCGTTAGTAGTAGCGAAGTCGGTCAGCAACTACTCGCCAGCCTGAGCACGATCACCTGGGAAACAGGCGACTCTGAACGAGGCCGCAAGCTCTTCGAACGACTGGCCTGTGCGAAATGTCACGGTGGCCGCCGCGCGCTTGGTCCCGACCTGACAGGCGTCGCCAAACGCTTTTCACGCAACGACCTTTTTGCGGCGATTGTCGAGCCAAACCGCGATATCTCTGCCCGATACCAAACCACTTCGATCGAAACGACTGCCGGGAAGGTCTATACGGGGCTCATTGTCTACGAATCCGTGGACGGACTGCTGCTGCGAGATGCAGACCACAAAACCTATCGCATTGAAGCGGCCGATATCGAATCGAAGCAGCTCCAGAGAAATTCGCTAATGCCGGCGGGACTTTTGAAGGACACCAAGCCAGAAGAACTCGCGGACCTGTATAAGTACCTGCAGAGTCTCTAGACTTCGCAAATCGCAATTTCACCGGGTAAGTCACGTTCTTTGTCACCCAGTCCCATGGAGCAAGGAAACGGAGTTACTCGGGTTTATCAGGATCAAAATCAGTTCTGGAAAACGCTCACATTTTTTTCCAGCGAACTCACAGAGCACTATTTTCCCGACTTCCGCTGCTGTGTGGCAAATTTACCGATTGGCTGTTTCATCCCGTGAAGCAGCGATCGGTCATTGGGCCGGCGGATGTCATTCGATCTGAGATCCAGACGAATCTTCTTTGCAGAATCAATTTCATGTCCGGAAGTTATTCCCTCGTGCTGTCCAGCAGACAACTGCAGGCAGCGATTTTTGTATTCTTTTGCTGTATTTCTCCGGCGTTCGCTGAAGACGACAACAGTGCTCCATGGCGTTACACGACGTCGCCCCCCCGTAGTTGGCTTGAGAGCAAATACGACGACGTTAAATGGAGCGAAGGACCCGGCGGTTTTGGCACGGCCGATGTCCCCGAGCTGCGCGCGTTTACCGAGTGGACAGCCTCAGAGATTTGGCTGCGACGCTCGACCAATCTTTCCGCGATCCCGCAGAATCCAGGCTTCTACGTTTATCACTTGCAGGACACGGAGATTTATCTCAACGGTCAGCTTGCCGCAGAACTTCATGGCGCAAGTGATGGATATGTCCGGGTACCCCTGAGCAAAGAAGCTGCAGCAAGACTCGTCGAGGGCACAAACCTGATAGCGGTCCACTCTTCGGCTGCAGAAGTGGAGAACAATCCTTCTGAAAACGCGTCCGGAAAAACACCTCAGTTTATTGACCTCCATCTGATTGACGGAAATGCCACTCCGGCTCTGCCCGCCAATTCCGGATGGGATTGGGTCATGAGGCAATGGAAGATGTGGTTTAGTATCGGCGTCACTCTCGTCGTTCTGATCGCCCTGATGTATGAGAAGCCAGCGGACCTGGTCTTTATGGGTGCCATTATTCTGCTTTCGCTTTGCGGCGTGATCACAGTTGCCGATGCCTTTGGTGGCTTCATTAGCAACTCGCTTCTCATGGTCGCCGCATTGTTTGTCGTTACCGCGGGATTGAAGGAAACAGGAGTCGTCGATGCCGTAGGAGCCAAAGTTCTCGGACCAGCGCGTACAGAACTGGGCGGACTCATCATGCTCGCAGTTTTCACGATCGGCACCTCTGCATTTCTGAATAACACTCCAATCGTCGCAATGTTGATTCCCGTCGTGATCTCGTGGTGTCGCAAGCAACACGTCGCTCCATCGAAACTGCTGATTCCTTTGTCGTTCATGACAATTCTCGGCGGTTGCTGCTCGCGTATTGGCACCAGCACGAACCTTGTCGTGGATGGCCTTATGAAAAAGGCCGGTATCCCGGAGATGTCGTTCTTCGAAATTGGATATGCCGGGATTCCATGCGCAATAATCGGTGCCATCTACATGCTGACAGTGGGTCGCAAACTTTTGCCGGAACGCAAAGAATTCATGGAGCAGCTTGGCGAATCACGCCGCGAGTATCTCGTTGAAATGGTTGTCACGCCTGCCTGCAGACTCATCGGTCAAAGTATTGAAGCGGCCGGACTTCGTCGCCTGCCGGGACTCTTTCTGATCGAAGTTGATCGTCGCGGAACAGTCATTGCGCCGGTCAGCCCGGACACGGTGCTTGAAGCCAACGATCGTCTCGTGTTTACAGGAATCGTTGGCACCATTGTGGACCTCAAAAAGATCCCCGGATTGGAAGCGGCCTCCGACACTTCCGATGCATCCGCTGTTGAACAACGAAAAAGAAGATTGTGTGAAGCTGTTGTCAGTCGGTCGTCTCCGCTGATCGGACAAACCGTCCGTGACGCCCAGTTCCGATCGCATTACAACGCAGCCATTGTTGCGATCCATCGTAACGGCGAGCGACTCACGACCAAGATCGGTGATGTTAAGCTGGAATCTGGCGACACTCTGCTGATGCAGACCGGTGCGAATTTTGTTCAGGCTCATCGAAACAATCCCGACTTTTATCTGGTCAGTGACGTCGAAGGTTCGCAGCCTCTGCGGCATGAAAATTGGTGGGTCGCCATGCTCATCTTTGGCATGCTTCTGGTGGCTATGTTCTTTGGAGCAAGTGACACGGCAATGTTGGGAGCGTTTGTCGCTGGTGGACTGATGGTCCTGACGCGATGTATGTCGGCGTCAGACGCACGCCAGACGATCGAGTGGCCGGTGCTGATTGCCATTGGAGCCTCCTTTGGCCTCGGCACAGCCCTGGAAAAATCCGGAGCTGCCCTGTTTCTTTCCAGTAAGCTTGTTGCGATCACTCAACCTCTTGGACCGTATGCCACGCTGGCCGCAATTTACTTCGTGACGATGGTTTTGAACGAATTGATTACTAATAACGGAGCCGCCGCCCTGGCGTTTCCTTTCTGCCTGAAGGCTGCAGAACTCAGCCATTGCGATTCTCGACCGTTTGTAATGGCTGTCGCTTTAGCCGCATCCTTCGCGTTCGCTTCACCAGTTGGCTATCAGACGCATATGATGGTGTTCGGGCCGGGCGGTTATCGCTTCAGCGATTTCGTTAAAGTCGGAGTTCCGTTGAACATCCTGCTTTGGATCGCCTGTGTTATCCTGATCCCAATGATCTGGCCATTTACCGTCTGATCCTGATCCAACCGGAGAACTGTCGTCACATGTCGAACGAAAGCCTGAAGTACGTACCTGATGCTGCACTCAAGCTTTTGCCTGCCGGTCGGATCGGCGCACTCAAGGATAAACTGCTGTCGGCGGCCGAAGAGACTCTTAAGGATGTCGATCTGTGGCAGTCCGGTGGACCAATTCCCGCCGCAAAGCAACCGCTGGATGCCGGATTTATCCAGTGGCCTGAAGAACTCCTGGCGGATTTGCAGATCAACCGCGACAAAAGTCTGGTGGCGAGGCTGGAAGCCTGTGGAGCTCGACTTCGAGAAGCCGCAGATTCCATAGTTGTACTGGGAATCGGTGGATCCTACATGGGCATGCGAGCCATGTTCGAAGGACTCCGCAGTCCATACCATAATGAACAATGCCGGAAGACTCGCGGCGGGATCCCGCGTTTGTATTTCGAAGGCTGGAATGTCGACTCCGATCAGCAACAGGTTCTGCTGAATCTTCTTGAACAGCGAGCCGATCAACATCCCGATTCAATTGATGGTCGCACATCTGTGATTGTGATCAGCAAGTCGGGCGGAACCCTGGAAGCAGCGGTGGCCTTCCGAACATTCCGCGAACTAATCGAACGCAAATTCCCTAAGCTCGCCAAAAGCCTGATCGTTCCGGTGACCGGTGATGCAGGTCGTCTTCGCAATCTTTCCAATGCTGCTGGCTACGAAGACGTCTTCTCAATCCCTGATGGGATTGGAGGACGCTTTTCGATCCTGACCGCAGTGGGTTTGCTCCCGGCCGCCGCCAACGGCATGAACATCCGCGCTCTGTTGCAGGGCGCGGCGGATATGACTGAACATTTTCGCAATGCACCGTTTGAAGAAAACATCGTTCTTCAGTACGTGGCAGTGGGGCATGCGTTCGAGATGGATCTGGGCATGACAACTCGCGTGTTATCCACATGGGGCAGCAAGCTGGAAGCAGTTGGCCTGTGGTATGATCAGTTGCTAAGCGAAAGCCTCGGTAAGCATGAACGCGGGGCGACTCCACTGACTGTCGTGAACACACGAGATCTGCACAGCCGCGGACAGCAGCATCAAGAAGGCCGACGCGACAAACTCATCACAAACCTTTTGCCGGGACGACCGCACAAACCACCAATCACCGTGCCAAAGCACGAACTCGATCAGGATCAACTGAATCAATTGGCTGGCGTCACGATGCCCCGCATTCTGCAGGCAGCCATCGATGGCACAAACAAGGCCTATGCTGATGAGCAACGCCCGACTACAGATCTCGTTATGCCTTCCATTACCGAACATGCTCTGGGGCAACTCTTCCAGATGCTGATGCTGGCCACAGTCGTGGAAGGCCGACTCGTCGGTACCAATCCCTACGGTCAGCCGGGTGTGGAAGCCTACAAGAAAAACATGCAGGCCAATCTTGGCATCAAATAATTGCTGGCCAAAAGCAGAAAGTTAAGACTCATGAGCACAACGATTACGTTCCTGGGGCACGGTGCGTTTCAGATTCAAACCGCTGGCAAGACGATCCTGATTGACCCTTTCCTGACCGGGAATCCACTGGCTTCTGTCTCCGCAGACAGTGTTCAGCCCGACTATATCGTTGTCTCACATGGGCACGGTGATCATGTTGGTGACACGGTCGCGATTGCCAGGCGAACCAACTGCCTTGTCATCACGAATTACGAGATCGCAACATGGCTGAAAGAGCAGGGCGTAGAGCGAACTCATGACATGAATACTGGCGGCAGTTACAAGTTCGATTTCGGAACAATCAAGCTGACCATGGCGCATCATGGTTCGATGCTGCCCGATGGTTCCTACGGCGGATGCGCGACGGGAGTTCTGCTCAAGACCTCCGATGGCAATATCTACCATGCCTGCGACACGGCTCTGTTTTCCGACATGAAGCTGATTGGCGATGAAAGCCTGAAGGTTGCGATCCTGCCGATCGGCGACAACTACACCATGGGCCCCGATGATGCGATTCTGGCCGTTGGTTTTCTGCGTCCGGAATATGTGATCCCTGGACACTACAACACATTTCCTGTCATCAAGCAGGATGTGGAGGCATGGTCATCACAAGTCAGGTCCGGCACGTCTGCCAAACCTGTCGTGCTAAGTCCTGGGCAGTCGTTTACGTTGTAAGCTCATGACCCCTTGGACTGCGGCAGCCTGCTGTGGTCAACGGCTTTGCACTATCACAAGATTTCAAGCCCGGGTGTTGGCAGCAGGCTGCCTGCACCAAAGCGGCAGCAGGCTGCCGCAGTCCAAGTGGGCTAGATGACACGTGGGTAAAGCAAAAACTCGCTTCGCTCATGATCCCAGGCTTCGCAGTCCAGTGCAATGACGGCCTCGATTTCCGAGTGCCTTCCAATGCACTCCCGCAGCAGCGAACTGCCGCTGATAATGTCGAGCGGCATCAGCGAGTTTTCATATTCGTAGGGCGGAGGATTCAGCAGGCAATCATTCGGATATTTCTCCCGGCACAACTTCAATACTCGAACAGTCATTTCGTAGGAACGAAACACCGCCCGATCGGTCACGTGGATCGAAACTCCGCCACAACTTTGGCCGGCCCATTTGTCGAACGTCGGATTAAACCGAATCGGCAGGAATCGAACGCCCGCCAGCTTGAGCGACTGAAGATGCTCAAAGAATTCGCCGGGGTCAATAAACGGCGCACCGATAACCTCGAACGGCACCGTAGTTCCGCGGCCTTCGGAGAGATTCGTTCCCTCCAGCAAAACCTGCCCGGGATACACAACTGCAGTCTGCACGGCCTGCATATTGGGTGATGGTGGAACCCACAAACGGTCAGTCTCATCAAAGTACTGATCGCGTCGCCAGCCTTCCATAGGAACGACGACCAGTTCGGCGTTAATGCCATACCGTTTATTGAAGTATCCAGCCAGCTCACCAATCGTCAGGCCATGTCGCATCGGGATCTCAGCCTCGCCGACGAAACTGCGACACGCCAGATCGAGCAATGCTCCCTCTGAGATCATTCCTCCGATGGGATTCGGTCGATCCAGAACCACTACAGAAATTTGTCGAGCAGCACACTCCTGAAGACAATAAAGCATCGTCCAGATGAACGTGTAGACTCGAGTTCCTGCGTCCTGCAGATCAATCACAAGACAATCGATGCCGGACAACATCTCCGCGGTCGGTCGTCGCGTTTGGGAGTACAGACTGTAGACGGGAACGCCCAGACGATCATGTCGACCATGAGCAGTCTCGATCATGTTCGCCTGCTGTTCGCACCAGAGTCCGTGCTGTGGCGAAAGAATAGACCGCAGTTGTCCCGGAAATTTCTCGGCCAGCAGATCACAGGCCAGACGAACGTCAGCGTTCACCGACGCACGATTCATAACTACGGCAAAACGGCGGCCTTTGAGTATTTGCTGCTGATCGGACAACAGCCGTTCGAGCCCGATGCGAAGTTTGGAATCCTGTCGGCTCATAAGAATTGGATCACTCAGAAAACACTCTATGGCACAGGCACTGGCGGCATACGCCCAATATCCAGAGCCCGTCGAGCACAGCCAGCAGCGCCGATGAAACCAGCGTCACCACCCAATGAGGCGTACTCGATCGAAATCTTGTCCGCGATGGTCGTAAATGTTCGGCCACGGAACTCCTGCCGCACGCGACGCAGGAACTCACGCCCCACCTGAGTTTCATTCCGACCGAACGTCATCGCCCCACCAAGCAGTACCATAGCCGGATCAATCACATGCACTGCGGTTGTGATTGTGGCTCCCAGATAGCGAGCCATCTCCATGATCAATTCCAGAGCCAGATGGTCACCATGCTCGGCTTCTTCCGCGATCAATCGAGGCGACAATTCTAAACCGGACTCCATTCGAGTGCGAACCGACGTCAAATCGCCAGCCTCAAGGTGTTCTCGAAACCGCTTCAGCAATGCCGTCGCGCTGACGTACGCTTCGGCAGTGCCGTATTGGCCCGTCGGGCATAGTCGTCCCTCGTCCATTTCCAGAATCACATGGCCCAGCTCCGAGCCATGCGAATGTTCGCCCTCAATGATATGATCGTCGACAATGACTCCGCCCCCGAGTCCGGTACCCAGAGTATAGAACAGCAGGCTGCGAGCATGTTTCGCGGTACCGGCCCAGTATTCTCCGTAGGCCGCAGCGTTCGCATCATTCTGCAGGATTGTCGGGCGTTGCAGCCTCCTGCCGACCTCATCTCGGATCGGAAAATTAACCCAGCCCGGCAGGTTTGGAGGATCCAGCAACATTCCCCCAGGAATATCCATCGTACCTGGCGTTGCGAGACCCACGGCGCTGATGTCTGCCAGGTCCACGCCAGCAGCCATAACGGCTTCTCGACCAGCCCGAACAATTTGCTCAACACCCTTCACTGGACCAAGAATCGCCTGAGTTGCCACACTGCTTGATGCCAGAGCATTCCCCTGGTCATCAACTACGCCAGCCTTGACGTTGGTTCCACCCAGATCAAGCCCGAGGAATAATCGGTTTGCCACAGTTCAGGATCCTTCACCGAGTTTCACTACCAATCTGACCAGCAACTGCACTCCGAAACACAATGTCGCTCCAGCCAGCATCCAGATCAGAGACGCCGCACTGAAAACTTTTCTATCCCTCCACTTCAGAACACGCCCCCAGATCGGTTCATGGTAAACCGACACGGGATTCCCCAGCAGCGCGGCGCGAAGGTCTTCGCTGAACTCGGACATTTTCTGATATCGATCAGTCACGGAACGTTGCAACGCTTTCATGCAGATAGCGTTCAGCTCGGCAGGAATTCTCTTCAGCGGCGCAACAGCTCGAGGTTCACGGACGGGATCTTCCTGCAGCTTCCGTTTGATCTCTTTGAAGTTCCTGCCGGACATGTAACTTTCACCGGTCAGAACTTCAAACAGAATGATTCCCATGTTGTAAATGTCGGTGCGTTCATCCACATCACCTGTTTCGACAGCCTGCTCGGGTGACATGTAGAACGGTGTCCCCTGAACGTCACCACGTCCGGTCAGCCGCCCTGACATTGCCTGCTGCCCGCTTCGGATCAGGCGATCGACGTCCTCGTCGTCCTCCATGTCCCAGACTTTGGCCAGCCCCCAGTCCAGCACCATGATCTCACCGTAGTCGCCGATCATAATGTTGGCGGGCTTCATATCGCGATGAACCACCTTTTGATTATGAGCAAACGCGAGGCACTGGCTGCAGTGGATCAAAACGTTGAGCAGACTGTCCAACGGGTACTTTTCGATGGTGGCTTTGTCGCCTTCTGAGATCTTGTCCAGGATATCACTGAGATCGCGTCCCCGGAGTTTCTTCATCGTGAAGTAAGCATTGCCCTCGGAATCCCGGCTGAGTTCGTACACGGGAATCGTCGCCGGATGCGGAATCTGCGCAGTAACGCGGGCTTCTCTGAGAAACCGTTTCTGATAGGTCTCAAGATTCTGGAACTGTGGCTGGAGAGTCTTCATCACGACGGTCCGGCCGAGATTCTCGTCGACACAGGTGCGCAAGATCGCCTCACCGCCCTGCGTCAGGGGCTGAAAATCCCGATATCGCATAAAGCCGTTTTTGACATGCTTTGGCAGGTCTCGGTCGGTATCCGACAGCGTAATGTTTTCGCTCACGCCAGTTTCCCTTTCAGCGACAAATCGTGAGGAAGCAAGGGCCCGTAACATCCCTGCGATCCAGCAGAAATGTAGCGGACCGGAACAATCTGCCACAGGGCAACCACAGAATTCCCTTCAATCGTTGCGACAAGACGGCATAGGACATATGCTCTTATACACATGTTCCTGCCCCACTTCCTGTCATCATGTCTCGATGATTCGAGCCTGTCACGCTGAGGATCTCGCATGGACGGCCCGTTAGTTCTGAGTTTCCGACTTCCGATTGTCGCCGCTGTCCGTCATTTTTGCCGGCGTTTGGAGCGTTTCGGCCGGTCGATGATCGCTCCCGTGGTCGTGGCCATGGCTCTGATTTTTGGAGCCTCGGCCCGTGGAGAAGAGCGCTATCTTGACTTCATTGGAGGTCTCCGGGAGCGTCAGTTCTTTGACACCGCGATCGAATATATCGATTCGATTACTCAGCGATCCGACCTGCCACAGGAAGTGCGGGAAGTTCTGGACCTCGAACGTGGCATGACTCTCCAGCAAAAAGGGGCGGCATCACGCATCCCGGAAGACCGCGAGAAGGCGCTTTCCGAAGCGGAAGTTTCGCTTCGCAAGTTTATTGGGGAACATGGCCAGCATGCACAGGCTGCTCTCGCAAATTCAATGTTGGGAGAATTGCTGTTTGAACGTGCTCGCTCGCTAATGTGGAAGGCTTCAGAAATCGAGGAAGCCGACAAAAAGCTGGAGCTGCAGCAATCCGCCCGAACCCTCGTGGACCAGGCCAAGGCCATCTACCAGACGGCTCAGGATCAGTACAAAGCCATCTACGACGCCTTTCCAAAGTTTATTGACGAACAAAAGGACGAGGAAGAATTTCAGCGCCGACTGGAAGCCGAAGCGAAGTACCTTCGTGCCTCATTCAACCTTGTCCGCTGCACCTATGAACGAGGACAGACGTTTGATAAAGGTACCGAAGAACGCAAACAAACATTGATTCAAGCGGCGGAGCTGTTCGAAAAGATCCACACCAGCCGTCGAACCAATCAGATCGGCCTGCATGCCCGCCTGATGATGGGGAAATGCTTTCAGGAACAAGACGATATCGGCCGTGCTCTGGGCATCTATAATGAAATGCTGGGGCATCCGTCGGAGAACAGTGCGGTCCTGGTGCTGAAGGGCATCGCTCAGCACTATCGCCTTATCTGCCTGAATGATCCGCAGAAAAATGACCACGCTCTCGTTATTCAGGAAGCCACCGTCTGGTTGCAGAGCAACCGCCAACTGGCGACAAGTCAGTCGGGCCTTGGAATCCTCTGGGAACGTGCGATTGCCGCCGAGAAACTCGGGGCCACCCGCGAGATGCCTGAAAAGGAAAAAGAAGCCATCCTGCGATCTGCGATGGATGATGCCATTCAGGTTGGAAAGTATCCGGGGCCATATAAAGAAACAGCGGCCGCAATGGGGCGGCGTCTTAAAGTTGTCCTCGGCGAAAAAGACCGCGAACCTCGGGATTTTGCGACAGCCTTCGAACGTGCTCGAGGCATGATTGCACAGATCCAGCAACTCAGCGACGACGCGGCCAAGGCTGCTGACGTCACTGAGAAAGCAACAAAGACGGCCGCCCTGGAAAGCCACCTGAAAGAAGTCGGTCGGCTCCTGCAACTGTCGCTAGATCTGCGTGATGACGATAGTGACCCGAAGGCCGTTGCTCAGTCACGATACCTGCTGAGTTTTGTAAAGCTGCGTCTTGGTCGCCCTCTGGATGCCATCATTTTGGCTCAGTATTGCTTTGAGCATGACATCAAAGCGGATCCGGATACAGCGTTGAACGCGACCGAAATTGCGATGGCGGCCGCTGTAGCAGCCTGGAACGCCGGACCTCCGAAGGATCGTGATTTCGAAACCCGAACCCTGCGCGATGTCTGCGAAAGAATTCTTACTTTGTATCCGCAATCCGCCAAAGGCGGTGAAGCCCGAATGCGTCTGGGCAGTGTGTATCGGACTCTGAATCAACC
>CANHVD010000117.1 GCA_947463775.1 Planctomycetaceae bacterium
ACAAAGCCACCCTTGCCGAACTGACTCGCATGACAGGCACCCGCGTTGCATCCCATTCGGCTGATGATGGGCCGAATATGGCTATCGAATCCGACCTTCGGTTGCTCCTCGACACCCGCGACTTGAACTGTCACGGTTAGCGATGACTCACCGTTTGTCACTGTGACTGTGGCCGAACCATTGCCTGTGGCCAGAAGCCGTCCTGATTCAGAAACTGTTACAATCTTGTCGTCTGAAGAAACATACTTAGACGATGTTGTCAGATCTTCCGATCGCTTATCCAGCGCGCCTTCGCTGTTGGGGCGAGCGACCAGTAACTGAGCTTCACTATAGTTGCCGTTGAGAGAGACTGCGGTCGGGGTCACTGTCATCGCTGCAACCGTTGAGGACGCGGCCGCTGCAGGATTGATGCTGAACACGGCGATGCACATCAGCAAAGCGACCGTCAGAGTCGATGATCGAACCCGCTCTGTGAGCCGAATGGCGCTAGCCACGGGTGTCGTGACAGATGCCTCATTCTCACCAGCGCCTAGCGCCGAGCCGTTCACAGAGTCATCACACGAATTGCAGTTGGCTGAAAGGGCAGCACAAAATGCGCGGAGTTGAAGAGGCATCGCAGAGACTCCGAAGGCGGGATATAAACGCGGGGACTCAATTATGGCCATCTGAAACGCCAATTGCCAACCTTCATGTCCGCACTTCCTGTGCGGACGGTGATCGTAAGTTCAGAATCTACCGCATTTTTCGTCTTAGCTGTTGCCGGTCATGGGATCGGAAGACCCTGGTCCGAAATCCCTGATTTAATTCTCCTTCGGGTTTCCAGACTGGTACCGAACGGTTTTCCTGGAGTATGCTTTCGGAGTTCCGCCCGCCCGTATTCGATCCCCCCTGCTCTCGCCCGCCTTTATTTTGCTCAGGAGTCAAAGCCATGTTCGGTTTTGCACCACGCAATCTTCGTGACTGTGAACGAGTGACTCGCCGAGGTCTTCTGCAGATCGGTAGTCTGACCGGTCTGGGTTTGAGTCTTCCGACATTGCTGGCTGCGAAGACTGCGATGGCAACCGAAGGACGACCTGCAGTCACTGGCGGCAAGGATATGAACTGCATCCTGATCTGGACACAGGGTGGAACCAGTCACCATGACACATTTGATCCAAAGCCGAATGCTCCGGTCAGTGTGAAAGGTGAATTCGGTGTTATCAATACGGCGGTCCCCGGAGTTCAGTTCACCGAGATCCTGCCCAACATGGCTCGGTCGCTGAATCGCTATGCGTTGCTGCGAAGCTGGAACCCGGAAAACGGCAGTCATGGTGTGGCTGATCAGTTCGCGATGTCCGGTCGCAAATTGAATCCGTCTTTGCATTACCCGACATATGGTTCGGTGGTCAGCTGGTACAAGGGTTTCAAGTCTGCTCTGCCAGCTTTCGTGCAGTTGGGCAGTTCGGTTGATAAACGATTCGGCGGTGGCTCTGCCGGAATTCTGGGCCTCGAGCATAATGCATTTGAAATTCTGGCAGACCCAAACGCGAAGGGCTTTAATGTTCGCGACATCAGCTTTCCGAATGGCGTGACGTCGGGTCGAGTCGATCGGCGTAAGCGAATGCTGGCATCGTTGGACAACCTGCAGCGACAGGCTGATGTGCAGGCCGAAGCCTTCGACGCGCTGGACGAAAACTTCAAAGCCGCGTTCAACATGATCACGGCGCCGGAAACCAAAGCCGCGTTTCAGATTGATCAGGAAACAGAAGCGCTACGTGATCGATATGGACGACACAAGTTTGGCCAAAGCTGCTTGCTCGCTCGCCGCATGATTGAAAGCGGCGTTCGCTTTGTCACTGTCACTGATGGCGGCTGGGATACTCATCAGGACAACTTTAAGTCACTCAAGAACAATCGAATTCCGCCAATTGATCAGGGTCTTCCGGCATTGCTGGAAGATTTGGAAACTCGCGGTCTGCTGGACACAACTCTGGTAGTTTGGCTCACCGACTTCGGACGCACGCCGGTGATTAACTCCGCCAGCGGTCGCGATCACTGGGCGAGCGCAGGCTTTGCGATTATGGCCGGTGCAGGAATTCCGGGCGGTGCTGTTCTTGGTGCGACTGACGAAGAAGGCGGTCGACCGATTCGAGATGAATACCTCACGGCAGACCTCGCTGTGACCATCTACGAAAAGCTGGGGATTCCGAGTGACCTGATTGCTCAGGCTCCAGACGGTCGCCCGGTTCGATTGGTGGAAGGCCATCCGATTAAAGAGTGGATGTGATCCGGGCACTGCCGAGTTCTTCGCAAAAATAACTGTAGGTTGGACATTCTTGTCCGACAAACTGGCGACGGGCAAGAATGCCCATCCTACGGCAAAATGAAGATTTGACGAAGAACTACAGATCGGTTGTGGGACTCGCCTCTGCCCTGTCCGTCAGATCTTCATTGAAGCGAATGCGGTTGCCAAACGGGTCGGTCACTTCAATCGCCAGACTGTTGTAAAATGTCTTCTCGATGCCAGGCCGCATGTAGCCATAGCCGCGTGATGTAATTGTCGAGTGAAACTCTTCGATGCCTTTCATCCAGACAAAGACTGTGGAGCCCGGACAGCAGTCGCCGTGATGTTCGGTCAAATGCAGAATGAGATTTTGCTTGCTGATCTGCAGATACACGGGTGATCGTTCGTCGAACTTGTGTTCCCAGTCCAAGGTGAAACCCAGAAAGCCAACGTAGAAATCTTTGGCTTTGACGGTATCAAAGATTCGCAGAATCGGAATAACGCTGACGAATTCGGTATTCATAGGCACTACTCTGTCTGCATGGAGGCCGCGTTGTTCGCGGGACACATCGTAGAAGAACGCCTCAATCTTTGCCGCGAGCAGAAACTCTTTCGCCGATTCTTCAAAACGCGGCACGACGAGACGGTGAAACCTTGATCGGATTCTCTGAACCGCAGCCACCAGCGGTCGGCAACATCTTTCCTGGACTGCAGAGTCCTTTCGGATTGAAGACTTTACGAATATCGGTCATGACCTCCAGATCGGTTTCGGTGAACAGTCGTTTCATCAGGCTGATTTTTTCGACGCCGATACCGTGTTCTCCGGTCACGCTGCCGCCAAGATCAATGCAACGATTCAGAATTTCCTCGCTGGCTTCGATCACGCGATGAATCTGATCTTTATCCCGTTCGTCGAACAACAAGATGGGATGAATGTTGCCGTCGCCGGCGTGAAAGACGTTCACGATGCGGATGTTGTGACGTCGTTCAGTCTCGGTGATGAATTCAAGAATCTCAGGCAACCGCGTGCGAGGAACCACGCCATCTTGAGTACAACAGCTTGGAGCCAGACGACCGATGGCTCCGAAGGCCTGCTTGCGGCACTTCCATAGCATCAGGCGTTCCTCCTCGGTTTTCGAACGCTTCACTTCTCTGGCACCGGCTTGCATGCAAAGATCGATGATTGTCACCGCCTCGTCTTCGACAACGCAGTCGAGCCCATCGACTTCGATAATCAGGACTGCTCCTGCGTCTAACGGGAAACCAAATGAGAAGGCTTCTTCCAAAGCACCGATGATTCCCTGATCCATCATTTCCAGTGCGGCAGGGATAATGCCGGCGCCGATGATGCTGCTAATGGCTTGAGTCGCATCAGCAACGGTATTGAAGATACCGAGCATGGTGCGACAGGCCGCAGGGTCTCGTGTAATTTTGACCCACACTTTTGTGACAACGCCGAACGTGCCTTCGCTGCCGACGAACAAACCTGTCAGATCGAATTCATTGCCACGACCACAGGGACCACCGAATTGAATCAGTTGACCGTCTGAGCTGACAAATTCGACACCGAGCACATGATTGACGGTCACGCCATATTTCAAAGTATGAGGGCCGCCGGAGTTGGTAGCGACATTGCCTCCAATCGTACAGGCTCCCTGACTGCTGGGATCAGGAGCGTAATGAAAGCCGCTGCCGGCAAGTGCTCTGGTCAGTCGAACATTCACGCAGCCGGGTTCAACGACGGCGTAGCGATCGCGTTGATTGATTTCCAGAATACGATTCATCTTGGCCAGAGCAATCATAACTCCGCCACCGACGGGCAGACATCCTCCGGCCAGACTAGTTCCGGCTCCTCGCGCGACAAACGGAACGCCAAACTGATTGCATTCACGAACGATCCTGACGACTTCATCACTGTTCACCGGGAACACGACGATGTCTGGCGAGTTCTTTTCGACGACGTAGCCGTCGCATTCGTAAACGACCAGCTCATCCGGAGCATCCAGCAGTCGTTCAGTTCCGACGATGCTTTTCAGTCGCTGCTTGAATGCGTGCGTAATGAGTTTTGAAGAAGCAGAAGGCGAAATCGCGCTGGCCGACATAAGATGACACTTTCTGAGGCAAACTACGGAAGAATGCCGCATTCGTACCGCAACTGGCGTTCACGGTCCAGTGTCGGGTGAGTTGCCGTTACAGGATCCGTCTTTGGAAGAAGAGGATCATTTCTTCTTTGTTATGCGGATTTGGGACTGCGGAGACCAGTTGCCAGCCTCGGTCACCGACCTCTTCGTTGATGTCTTCGCCCAGAAATCGACCATATTTGTCGGTTTCGAGATAGTAAGTGCGATACTCCATTTGTGGCTTCAGGAGTGCATCAAACAGCAGCCTCGTGCACAGTTCTGCGGACCAAATTGTCAGAATCAGGAGGAAAAGTTGTTTGTAGCTCATGGCATTTTCCTTGGCACAGTGTCTGCGATCTGGACGAAGGATAGACCATTCCGGGAATCGTGAAAATATGGACCCTGTTGCATCGCCGATGCGGTTCAATAGACTTCTGGGAATTACCGTAGCCCCGTCGCTCCGCCGACGGGATTTGCTCGTCGCCCGGAACATCAGGGACTCACCCTTTGGTGTCCCGCCGATCGCGATTGTCTGAAAACCGAACACTGAACACCGAAAACCTTCCCCCATGCCCCGTTACGACTTCAAACCCGTTGAATCCCGCTGGCAGCAATACTGGGACGAAAACCAGACCTTCCGGACCGAGGACGCTGTTTCGGAAAAGAAGAAACTGTATGTGCTCGACATGTTCCCGTACCCCTCCGGCAGCGGATTGCATGTGGGGCATCCGGAAGGTTACACCGCGACGGATATTGTCTGCCGTTACTCGCGGATGAAGGGCTTGAATGTTCTGCATCCAATGGGTTGGGATGCATTCGGACTTCCAGCGGAAGAGCACGCGGTCAAGACAGGCACACACCCTCGCGAAACGACGAATCAGAATATCGCCACGTTCAAGCGTCAGTTAAAGATGCTCGGCTTCAGCTACGACTGGGAGCGAGAACTCGCGACGACTGATCCGGATTATTACCGTTGGACGCAGTGGATCTTTCTGCAGATCTTCGACACATGGTATGACTCGGAATATGAATGGACGGGCCCCGATGGTGTGAAGCGAAAAGGCAAAGGCCGGCCGATTAATGAGCTGCCGATTCCGTCCGATGTGAAAACGTCGGGCGCCGAAGCCGTTCGCCGTTACCAGGACAAACACCGACTCGCCTACGTTTCCGACGCGCCGGTGAACTGGTGCCCTGCCCTTGGCACGGTTCTGGCGAATGAAGAAATCATCGACGGGAAGAGCGAGCGAGGCAGCCATCCGGTTGTCCGCATGCCACTCAAACAATGGATGCTGCGCATTACGGCGTATGGCGATCGTCTCGCGAATGAGCTCGATCCGCTGACATGGTCCGAAGCGATTAAGCTGATGCAGCGCAACTGGATTGGTCGAAGCGTCGGCGCGGAAGTGGATTTTAAAATTGTCCCCTCCGAAAACGGAAAACCTCAAACCGAAACCCCTTCTTCAATCCGCGTCTACACAACTCGCCCGGACACGCTCTTTGGCGTGACCTACATGGTTCTCGCGCCGGAGCATCCGCTTGTCGACACGATCACGACGTCGGAACAGAAGGCGGCGGTTGATGAGTATCGCACGAAGGCATCGTTGAAGAGCGATCTTGATCGTACCGACCTTGCGAAAGACAAAACCGGTGTCTTCACTGGCGGCCACGCAATCAATCCGGTCAACGGCGAAAAGGTTCCCGTCTGGATCGCTGACTATGTTCTCATCAGCTACGGCACCGGGGCCATCATGGCGGTGCCCGCGCATGATGAACGAGACTATGAATTCGCGAAGACATTCGGCATTGAGATCAGGCAGGTTGTTGCACCGGCTCCTGGAAGTGGACACGCTGCGGACATCGACAATACTGCATTCACTGAAACTGGGATCGCCGTAAACTCCGGTAAGTACAACGGCCTCACAACAGCAGATTTCAAAGCTCAAATTACCAAAGACCTGGCTGCTGCAGGTGTTGGCAAAGAAGCCGTCAATTATCGTTTGCGCGATTGGCTGTTTAGTCGTCAGCGATATTGGGGTGAGCCGTTTCCAATCTGGCATGAGCTGGATGCGGATGGCAACCCAACTGGCCTGATGCGAGCCGACACCGCGGAATCACTTCCTGTGTTGCATCCTCACATGGAAGACTTCAAGCCAACCGGCACGCCCGAGCCGATGCTGGCCAAGGCGACTCAGGAATGGTTGTTCAAGACCGACACGGACGGCGTCAAGCTCAAGCGAGAAACCAACAGCATGCCTCAATGGGCCGGAAGCTGCTGGTACTACCTGCGCTTCTGCGACAACAAGAACTCAACCAACTTCATCGACCCGGCGAAAGAAAAATACTGGCTGCCTGTCGACCTCTACATCGGCGGCGCGGAACACGCGGTGCTGCATCTGTTGTATTCACGCTTCTGGCACAAGGTGCTGTTCGATCGCGGCCACGTGAGCACTCCGGAACCTTTTCAGAAGCTGGTGAATCAGGGCATGATTTTGGGTGAGCCGGATGAAAATGGCAAAGCGGAGAAGATGTCCAAGTCTCGCGGCAATGTCATCAACCCGGATGAAGTCGTGAAGGACTACGGTGCAGATTCACTGCGTCTCTACGAAATGTTCATGGGACCGCTGGAACAAACCAAGCCGTGGCAGATGAGCGGTGTCGAAGGCGTCTATCGATTCCTCGGCCGCGTCTGGCGAATGATCGTTGACGAACGCGCGGAGACGGTGAAGCTGGCGGACGCGGTTGTTGATGTCGCTCCGACGGACGAACAACTGCGAGTTCTCCACAAGACGATTAAGGCTGTAACCGATGACATCGATCGTTTGTCATTCAACACGGCGATTAGTCGCATGATGGAATTCTCCAACTTTATGTCGAGCCAGGAAGCTCGTCCAAAGGTAGTCTTGTCTCAGTTCGTGCAGCTACTGAGCCCGTTTGCGCCGCATATTGCGGAAGAACTCTGGAATGTGCTCGGTCATCCGAATACTCTGGCCTATGAACCATGGCCGACATACGACCCGGCGTTGTTGGTTGAGGATTCTGTAGAGGTTCCTGTTCAGTTCAACGGTAAGCTGCGATCCAAAATCGTCGTGCCCGCGAATAGCGACGCTGCCGCCCTTGAAGCGGCCGCTCGTGCGGATGAACAAGTCCAGAAGAATCTGGAAGGTAAGACTGTTGTGAAGGTCGTCGCAGTGCCGGGGCGAATGGTGAATTTTGTCGTGAAGTAGGGGACGAGGATTCTTGGAGAGTGATCAGCATCCGCCACCGGACCTGCCCCGGTGGTCTAACGGCTTCTGCACTACTGTTCTTTTTGTGAATTCGAACCCGAGGACTTCTGTTGCTGGTAGAGTGGTGCAAAGGCCGTTGAACCACCGGGGCAGGCCCGGTGGCGTGTGTTTTTGATTCATTGAACACCCAAACCTGACTTCGTGAGCCCATCCCATGACAACTTCCACTCATCCCGAACAATCTCGCCGTGGCGTTCTGCGTTCGATGGTGGGCGGGTCGATGTTGTTTCCGGGGCTTGTTTCGCAATTGCTGGCGGATGAAGCGACGGGTAATGCGAGCGATCCGCTGGCTCCGAAGCCGGCTCATTTTCCTGCGAAGGCCAAGCGAGTCATCTTCCTCTATATGAGCGGTGGAGTTTCTCACGTCGATTCGTGGGACCCGAAGCCGAAGCTGTTCGCGGATGCTGGGAAGACGATTCCGGTCAATGAGTTTCAGGGGCGCAAAGGGGACTTCAATATGTTCCTCAAACGGCCTCAGTGGGAATTCAAACCACGCGGCCAAAGCGGCATCGAAGTCAGCGACTTGTTTCCTCACATGGCCGAATGCGTCGATGATCTGTGTGTCATTCGGTCGATGAAATCGGACCACACCAATCACTACGAAGCGACGCTGGGGATTCATACCGGATCGTTTACCTTTGCTCGCCCCAGCATCGGTTCATGGCTCAGCTATGGGCTGGGGACGGTCAATCGCAACCTGCCATCGTTTGTCGTCATCGCACCGCATTCACCGTATGCCGGTGGTCAGGTCTGGGGCAGCGATTTTCTTCCCGGCGCGCATCAGGGGACGCTGGTTTTGCCGGGAGCGGAACCGGTCGCCAACATTCAGCGACGTGCACCCAGCAGCCGACTGCAGGAGATGGAGCTGGCCGCGATGGCTCGGATGAATCAGAAGCATCTGGCGGCTCGTCCGAATGATCCTCTGCTGACAGCTCGCATGAAGTCGTTTGAAACGGCGTTTGGCATGCAGGCGGAGATGCCGGAGGTGTTTGATCTGTCGAAAGAAGACGATGCGACGCTTGAGATGTACGGGTTGCCGCGTGGAAGTACAAACGGTTTCGCGTGGCAGTGCCTGGTGGCTCGCCGACTGGCAGAACGAGGAGTTCGGTTTGTCGAGTTGATTGATGTTGGTTCGTCCGGCAACTGGGATGCTCACGGCGACATGATGACGCATGCTCCGCTGGCGAAGAATATTGATCAACCGATTGCCGGGTTGCTGAAGGATCTGAAGCAGCGAGGAATGCTGGAGGAGACTCTGGTTGTCTGGACCACGGAGTTTGGTCGCACGCCTTTCAATTCGGCGGCGGGAGCAGCAGGCCGCGAACATCATCACTGGGTGTTTTCGTCATGGCTGGCTGGTGCCGGTGTGAAGCCCGGAATGACCTGGGGCGAATCTGATGAGTATGGCATCGATGTCGCCAAGGACGTTGTCCACGTGCATGACTTCCACGCGACGATCCTGCATCTGATGGGTTTGGATCACGAGCGTCTGACGTTCCGTCATTCCGGTCGCGATTATCGGCTAACGGACGTCGCAGGTCGCGTTGTGAACGAGATCCTTGCGTGATTCGACGGTGATGATTTGCGGAGTGGTCAAGTAGCTGCGTTGAATAACACGCCAAAGCTCATACCCCAACACCGGCAGCAGCCAACTGATCCAGGCTGAGATCGGATAGACCCACGGCCAGTCGATATTCGCCAAGGTCGCTGCTCCGCCAATGAAACGGAGAACAACGGCTGAACAGAGCAGAGCAAAACAGCGTTCCATCCAGATTTGATGAGCTTGAAAACGTCTCTGCACAGCGGTTCGCCATCCCAACGCCACACTCAGCCCGGTCACGATCGATAGCGTGCCGAAGCCAAGACCGGCCACAAGGCCTGACTCCGCGTAGCGCGACATCCAGAGTCCACTGGGTGCGACAAACAGCAGAACATTGGCTGTCTGAATGCGTCCCAGATTGCGATGCCATTTCGGAAAACGCAGACGAGTACTCTTGTTGAGCAGAATCAGTCCCAGAATCAATGACAGTGGCCCGGACGTCACGTGGACATAAAACGCCCACTGATAGCTTCCAAAGAAATATGGGTCTCGATCGATCAGAAAGCCTCGATCAAAATTCGGTGGCATGTAGTCGCGGTAGCTGAGCAACACGGCCACGATGATCTTGATGATCAGCAGTGTTGTTAGCAGCTTCAGCGATCTTTGAAGAGCATCCATGAGGCCGCTATATGAGGGATGAAGGCAGACGGTTGTAATTTGAGAACAGATGAAGACCACGGAGATTATGATTAAGGGTAAGATGAAGATTAAGATTGTTCCATTGACCCGGTGTGAGGAACACTTTGAGAATGGTTGAGGGCGCAGTGAGGTGCGAAAATCCTGCCCGGCAGGCAGGACCTACATAAGCCGTGTGTTATCAGTTTTCTTTCCGGTCTGAGGAAGTCATACTGATCCGACAGAGTCGTCGAAGTGATTAATCCCCAGCGACGATTCTTCCCACCTCAACTCTCTCCGCTTTTTTGCTCTCCATTCTGCCCTCAGGAGCATCTCATGGTTTCTGCTCGACGCGTGTTTTTGAAGAAGTCGGCTGGTGTGGCCGGGTTATTGGCGTTCTCTGGATTCAGTCGCAGCACACTGCGTGCAGTGGGGGCGGTGGCGGCTGAAAAGCATTTTGAGATCACAGATATCAAACGCACGACCGTCAAGCTGGAGTTTCGCCCAACTCCGCGCCGCAATATGGATCGCGAGATTCCTCATTGGCGCTATTCGGAGATCTGCGATGTAACTCTCAAATGCGGCGTCACGGGAACCGGCGAGACACTGCTGTACTACACCTGGGGAGCAACTCCGGATGAAGCGATTCCTCGCGTGATCGGTCGCAGTGCAATCGACGTTATGTGGGATGATACTTTGGGAGCAGGTCTGCAAATGGCGTTGTTTGACGCCGTTGGACGTGCCGCAGAAGTTCCGGTGCATTCGCTGCTCGGCGAAAAGGTCCATGACACAACTCCGTTGTCGTGGTGGAATATTGATACGTCGGCCGCTGACATGGTCTCCGAATGCAAAGAAGCGATGCGATTGGGTTACATGTCCTACAAGACCAAAGGTCGTCCGTGGTTTGATGTGTTTCAGCAGGTCGACGAAGCCTGCAAGGTTGTACCGCCTGAGTTCAAGATCGACATGGACTTCAACGATACTCTGCGAACTGCGGAACAGGGGCTTCCGATTCTGGAGCGGCTTGGCAAATATCCGCAGGTCGATATCTTCGAAGGCCCGATTCCTCAGGAAGACGTCGACGGCAATCGCAAGATCACGAATTCAACGCATGTGAAAGTCGCCATTCATTACGGAACTCCCGATCCCGAAACCTGCGCGCAGACTCGATGTTGTGACGGCTTTGTTGCCGGAGGTGGTGCGACGAAGTTGATGCGAACGGGACGGTTCTGTGAGGAGACTCGGTTCCCGTTGTGGCTGCAACTGGTTGGCAGTGGACTGACGGCCGCTCATTCGCTGCACTTCGGAGGAGCACTCAAGCAGGCGATCTGGCCGGCTGTAAATTGTCATCAGTTGTTTGAAACTGACATGCTTGTGGAACCAATTCTGCTGAAGAATGGGCACGCTGTTGTTCCGGATCGTCCGGGTCTGGGATATGAGATTAATCGCGACACGGTGGCGAAGCTGAAGGTCGATAAACCGTCAGAACGGCCGGAGCCTGAACGTCTGATTGAAACAACCTGGGCCGACGGCCGCAGGATGTACACCGCCAACAACGGCAGTGTGAATTTCATGTTGTCAGCCGCCAATGCGGATCGCTATCCGTACTTTGCTCCGGGTGCGGACACTCGATTGTTTCCCAACGACGGAACACCTCGCTGGCGAGAACTGTACGATCGCGCGAGAAAAGAAGGGCCGATTGAAGGCTAACGCATAAGAACGTTCCAATATTTCGCGGACCGCAGCGAATCTTGTCCCTTGCACGCTTTTTGTGTGCAAGGGGATCGCGGAAAGGTTTTACACTTTGTGTTTGGAGGCAGGCAGATGAAGAAGTTTACGCTGTTATTTTTGGCTGTGGTTTGTCTGGTTCCGGCAGCAGGCTTGTGCCAGGAAGAAACAACTCCGGCACCAGCAGCGACGGAACAGATTCCGGTGGAAACTGTTGAGCCTGATGCTGCTCCCGGC
>CANHVD010000118.1 GCA_947463775.1 Planctomycetaceae bacterium
CTGCTGCCAATGATGCGCAGATCGGCGGGTTCCTTCAGACGCTCTTCCAGCCACTTCCATTGAACATCGCCAAGAATTGTTTTCGTGGGGTCCGGATCGGGAACATAATCATTCTTCCATGATGTCAGCGGTAGCTCCAAGGGCAGATCACGAAATGTACGAGTATCGAGCAGAATGATTTGCAGCGTCTTGCCGGCCGTCTTGTCTTCAAATCGATAACTCGTGTAGATGCCGTCTCGTTCGCGACGCGGGCTGGGATTGGGCTCGTTCCAGAACTTCAGGAAGATGTCCTTCGATTCCTTTCGAAACGGATAATCCTTGCCCGCGTCGTTGGCTCCGTAATCGTGATCATCCCATGTGGCGATAGCGGGAACATTGGCTCGCAGAGCAGCAAAATCTTTCTTAGCGCCCAACTTCGCGTACTTCGCTTCGAGCACCGCCATGTCGTTGGTATCGCCATAGATGTTGTCGCCGAGATAGATGAACAACTCGGGTTCCCATTCCAACACTGTCCGCAGAATCGGCAGAGGCTCGTCCTGAGTCTGGCAGGATCCGAATGCGATTCGGGAGATCAGCGGATGCACGGTGGGTTCCGGCGCAGGGGGCAACTTCGCGTCCGGCGATTGAGCGTGCACGGTCGAGTACGCGATCAGCAGAATAGCTTGCAGCAACAGGATTCTTTTCATCGTGGCGTTCCGAATTTGTCAACATGGGCATTGGACGCCTGAAGTCTACGAAACTGTTTCCGCCGCCGGAAATCACCATCCTCACGGCACCAGACGCCAACCGGAGACAGGTAGGTCTACTGTGGCTCGAATGGGAATGAAACCGCGGGAAAGGAACTTGTTTTGAAATCCGCGGTGGAACCTCTTACGATATGCGGCAAATCCGGCGAAAAAACGCCTGTCAAGTGGCCTGTTCAAGTCAAACAGGCCCAAAGCCGATAATCTCCCGTCTTTTCATGTAGCCCGCGGCTGTTCGCTGCGGGGGTCCCAAAGGATTTCTTCAATGCTTAACGTTCCTAAGTCTGGTGCTCTGGATTTCGTTTCTCTGGGAGCCCTCGTTCATCGGCTCGATCCAGGCATTATTCCGTTCCGCAAAGCCAATCAATTGGCGATTCATGTGAGCGGTGGAGAATTCAACTGCGCGGCAAACCTTGCCGACTGTTTCCAGATGAAGACCGGCGTGGCGTCGGCGATGGTTGACTACCCGATCGGCGACCTGATCAACGAACGGGTCCGCGCAATGGGCGTAAAGCCTTTCTATAAGAAGTTCGCCCATGACGGCGTTCGCGGGCCAAACATGGCAACCGTGTACAGCGATCAGGGACATGGCGTCCGTGGTCCGGTTGTATTTTACAATCGAAGCAACGAAGCCGCAGGAATGCTGAAGGCTGGTGACTTCAACTGGAGCGAAATCTTCGCTGGCGGAGTTCGCTGGTTCCACAGTGGTGGAATCTTTGCTGCTCTGTCACCGACAACACCGGAAGTCATCATCGAAGGCATGAAGGCCGCCAAGGCCGCCGGAGCTGTGACGTCCTTCGACTTGAACTATCGAGCCAAGCTGTGGCAGATCAGTGGCGGTCTGGATAAGGCTCAGGAAACTTTGAACCGCATCGTTGAACATGTCGACGTTCTCGTGGGCAATGAAGAAGACCTCCAGAAGGGTCTCGGGTTGAAGGGCCAGGACGTGGAAGCTCACGGCAAGCTTGATCCAGCAGCCTTCTTCGGCATGATGGAAGAAGTGACGAAGAAACTTCCAAACGTTAAGGCTGTTGCAACGACTCTGCGGGAAGTCCATTCGACCAACCGCCACTCCTGGAGCGCGGTTCTGTGGCTGGAAGGCAAGACCTATCAGGCAAAGACGATGGAACTGGACGTCATCGACCGCATCGGTGGCGGTGATGGATTCGCGTCAGGCCTGTTCTATGGCCTGCTGAACGGCAAAGATCCTCAGACATCCCTGAACCTCGGTTGGGCTCACGGAGCATTGCTGACAACCTACCCAGGCGACACAACAATGGCGACGATCAAGGAAGTCGAAGGCGTTGCGTCGGGTGGGTCAGCACGAGTGCAGCGTTAACGAATATGAAAGCAGGTACTGTCTGCCGGGCAGGACTTCGCAGCCTTGCTGCGACCTTCGCCCGGCAGTGTGTCCCCGTCGATTCTTTGCAGAATGAAAAACAAACATGACCTCTATTGGTGACCGCATTACTGTTGACCCAAATCAGTGCGGTGGTCGCCCGTGTATTCGCGGAATGCGTGTTCGAGTTTCCGATGTGCTTGATCTGCTTGCTTCGGGACTTAACTCAGCAGAAGTGATTGAGGAACTTCCGTATCTCGAGATCGCAGATATCGAAGCATGTTTGCGATTTGCGAGTCGACGCGTGGATCATCCGGTGATCACGGTATGAGAGTCTGGATCGATGCCAACCTCTCACCTGCATTGGCCGTCTGGCTGTCGCGGGAATTTAGCCTTGAGGCCGTTTCTGCGGAACGGCTGAGTTTACTGAAAGCGAACGATACTGAGATCTTCCAGAAGGCAAAGGAGAATAACGCTGTCATTCTGACGAAAGACTCAGACTTCGTTGATCTGGTCAATGCTCACGGCCCTCCGCCGATGGTCGTGTGGATCTCCTGTGGCAACACAACGAATGCAAAACTAAAGTCCATTCTGCTGACCCAGTGGGTGCGAGTCAGTGAGCTATTGCAGCAAGGGCACCCAATTATCGAACTCACTGATCCATCGGACCGTTAGAGCAAGAGCGGTCCTGTTGGTGCAAAACTCTCTGGGAAGAAATTCAAAATGTCAAAGCACGATATCGGCCTGATCGGCCTGGCGGTTATGGGACAGAACCTGGTCATGAACATGGCCAACAAAGGTTTTTCCGTCGGTGTTTACAACCGAACGACGGAGACGACTCATGAGTTCATCAGCGGGCTCGGCAGCCGTCCTCCGGGAGTTGTTGAAGCGGGAACTCCGGATCGGATCAAGGGCTATGATACGCTGGAAGCCTTCGTCAACAGCCTCGCGTCGCCTCGCCGAGTCATGATCATGGTTAAGGCCGGTGCTCCGGTTGACGCTGTGATTGATCAGCTCAAGCCGCTGCTTGCAAAGGGCGACATCATTATCGACGGCGGCAATGCAGACTATGTCGACACTAATCGCCGCAGTAAGCAACTTGCTACCGAAGGATTTCGATTCATCGGCACCGGCGTTTCGGGCGGCGAAGAAGGCGCGCTCAAGGGACCAAGCATCATGCCTGGCGGCCACAAAGAAGCCTGGCCGTTTGTAAAAGACATCTTCCAGAAAATCAGCGCGAAGGTGGGCCCGAACAATGACATCCCATGCTGCGACTGGGTTGGTGAGGATGGTGCAGGGCATTATGTGAAGATGGTTCACAACGGCATCGAGTATGGCGATATGCAGCTGATCTGCGAAGCCTACTACATCCTGAAGTACGGCGTCGGCCTGACGAATGAAGAACTGTACCACGTCTTCAAGGAATGGAACGAAAGCGAGCTCGAAAGCTACCTGATCGAGATCACTCGTGACATCTTCACCGTGAAGGACAAAGAAACCGGCAAGGACCTTGTCGACCTGATTCTGGACACCGCGGGCCAAAAGGGCACCGGCAAGTGGATGAGCCAGCACGCTCTGGATCTGGGAGTCCCAACGACCCTGATCACCGAAGCCGTGTTCGCTCGCTGCCTGTCCGCTCAGAAGGACGCTCGTGTACGAGCCGAAGCTGTTCTGACTGGCCCAGACACGAAGTTCACCGGCGACAAGAAGCAGTTCATCGACGATGTGAAGTGGGCCTTGTACGCATCCAAGCTGTGCAGTTACGCTCAGGGTTACGTTCAGCTCGACGCGGCCGCCAAAGAGTTCGGATGGAAACTGCACAATGGACCGATCGCCTACCTGTGGCGAGGCGGCTGCATCATTCGTTCGGTCTTCCTCGAAGACATCAAGAAGGCGTTCGACAAGAACCCAAGCCTTGAAAATCTGTTGCTGGACGACTTCTTCAAGACCGCCATCAATAAAGCTCAGCCATCATGGCGCCGAGTCGTCGCGACGGCATTCCAGCTCGGCCTGCCTGTCCCCGGCTTCAGCTCAGCTCTGACCTACTACGACGGCTACCGCCGAGGCCGCCTGCCAGCGAACCTGCTGCAGGCTCAGCGAGACTACTTCGGTGCTCACACTTACGAACGCACCGACAAGCCACGCGGTGAGAAGTTCCACACCGACTGGATTCGCGAGCGAAAGTTGTCGTAGCATGAATTTGAGATTTCAGACTTGAAATCTCAGATCGGAATCGCAGGCCCGACTTTTCGAAAGAATGGTCGGGCTTTCTTCGTTTGGCCAAACATCGCGGCTTGGATCGTAGATACCCGTCGCCAATTGCGGGCTGCCAGTTTGGCGCATCTTGCACTCGCCCCATGCCAGCTTGCCTGGCATGAGCGAACGTTTTGTGGTCAGACAAAGGAAACGCACAAAACGCCGCCCCGGTTGGCTCGTCCAGCCGGAACGGGAAGTTTCTTCGCACCACGATCAGACTTTGCTTCCTGCCAGGCGAGCTGGGCAGGGGAGCGACTGCTTGTGATCTCGTGTGCTACTAACTTCAAAACGTACGGTCCTGCCGGGCGAGCCAGCGAGGGGCCGAGAACTGGGAGCCCGGCGTTTCGGGACGAGGATTACTTGGACAGCGACAAGTTCGGCTCCCACACAAGTACGAAGCGCCAGAGAGTGAGTACGTTATGACTCATTCACTCGCTGGCGCTTCGGGCTTGTATTCTTAGTTTTCTTGAACTTGGCGCTGTCCAGTTAGAAGCTTCTCGTCAGCAATGATGCCAGGTCACCGGCAGTCAAGACACGACCCTCAATACACCGCGTGCTTCGCTTCATGGATCATCTGCCGATGCTCAGCGCGGAGTGCTTTGGCCTGGTCAAGATGCTGTTTCCTCTCTGCCTCTGAGACACTCGCATTCGCTCGGTTGGTCGCATCATAAATCTGTGCGCTGTAATGGTCGTTCACGCCTTTGATGTGCGCATCCCGACCGCCGGTCCAGAATGAAGGCTGACCCGGCTGCTTTGATCCGCGCGGGCCCAGGATTCGGTACCAGCCGCAGAAGTTGGCCCAGCCGGAAAAGATCAGCCCGGCTCCCATGAAGATCGCAATGCCGATGCCCCACGGACGAGTGGCCTCGAAGGCACCAAGCATGCAACTGCCGACGATGATCATTCCATTCAAAGCACTGGCTTTGCGTTCAAGCGAGTTGGGCATGGAGGATATCTCGTGGAAGGGCGTTGGTGCGAATGACACTATTACAGCGAGAACGCTCACGAAATTCCAGAGGCAACCTGATTGCCCCTTGTTCCAGGGCTCAAGCCCTGGAACACACCGCCCGGAGGCTCCTGCCTCCACAACCTGCAAGGCTGGAGCCTTGCGTGCAGGACGTTCCGAGGCTGGAGACTCGGAACGAGCGTACGGCCGGGGCCTCGTTGAATTGTCGGCAGACTTCCGCAGGCGTATGCTTCCCAGTGCCTTTCCCTATTGCTCCGATCGACCGTGAATCAATGACCGCTTCAGCAACATCCGACATTCCCGAGTTCCTGCAAACGCTGAATCCGCAGCAGCTCGCGGCGGTGATGCATGGTGACGAACCGTTGCTGATCATCGCGGGCGCGGGCACTGGTAAGACGACCACGCTGGCAAATCGAGTCGCATGGCAAATTGTGTCGGGCACGGATCCGTCTCGACTGCTGTTGCTGACATTCACTCGCCGAGCGGCTGCGGAAATGTTGCGGCGAGTCGAACACATTCTGATTCAGCTCGATCCATCGACCGTAAAGAATCCGGCGGTGTGTTCCAGGTCTTCCATCCGAAGAATTGCGGGCGGCACTTTTCACTCGGTCGCCACCAATGTGCTTCGACGCTATGGCAATCTGATTGGGCTGTATCCGGACTTCACGATTCTGGATCGCAGCGACTCCGAAGACCTGATGAACGTTGAACGGTCAAAGCTGAATCTTCCGAAGTCAGACAAACGATTTCCTCTGAAGGGAACTTGCCTCGATATCTACAGTCGCTGCGTCAATACTCAAAAGCCGCTCGACATCATCCTCAAGAAGTACTTCCCGTGGTGCCTGGAACATCAGGAACGACTGGGTGAACTCTTCAACGGTTACACGACCACCAAAGAACAACAGCGAGTCCTCGATTTTGATGACCTGTTGCTGTTCTGGAACGCACTGGCCGAGAATCCTGATGGCGGCCAGATGCTGCGGCAGCAGTTTCAAAAGATCATGGTCGACGAGTATCAGGACACGAATATCCTGCAGGCTCAGATTCTGAAGAACATCTGCCCGGACGGCAAAGGATTAACAGCTGTCGGCGATGACGCTCAGTCGATCTACTCGTTCCGCGCTGCAACGGTGAGGAATATTCTGGACTTCCCGAATGAGTATCCAGGGACGGTGCTGATCCCGCTTGAACAGAACTACCGCACGACTCAGAAGATTCTGGACGCGACCAATGCCGTCATCGCGGAAGCAGAAGAGCGACATTCGAAAGAACTATGGTCGTCTCGCGGCGATGGCAGTCTGCCGGTGCTTGTGACGTGCAGCGACGAAGACGCTCAGACAACGTATGTGATCGATCAGATTCTGGATCGGCGAGAAAAGGGTGTTCCACTGAAGCAGCAGGCGGTGCTGTTTCGTGCATCGCATCACAGCATGAGCATGGAAGCTGAGCTCGGCCGTCGCAATGTGCCGTTCGTAAAATACGGCGGACTACGGTTCCTTGAGACGGCTCATGTTCGCGATCTGATGTCGTTTCTTCGACTCGCGGAAAACCCGCTGGACTCCGTTGCCGGTTTTCGAGTCCTCGTTTTGATGCCTGGCATCGGCCATGTTAAAGCTGCTTCGCTGCTGGACAATCTGCGCGAAGGCGGTGGCCATTTCGAGACATGGTCGTCGTGGTCCCCGCCGTCGGTTCTCAAGGACGACTGGCCAAAGCTCATTCGACTGCTTCAGGAAATGGAACAGCGAGCCGAATCCGACGCCGGAGTCGCCACTGATATTCACGGAGCCCGCTTGTTTTACGCGCCGTTGCTCGAATCAAAGTACGACAACGTGAAAGCTCGACTGAATGATTTGATTCAGCTTGAAGCCATCGCCGCTCGGTATCAGAGCCGAACTGAATTCTTGTCTGAGATGACACTGGATCCACCAAGCTCCACTCAGGAACTTCCGGCCGATCCGTTTTTGGATGAAGACTATTTGACTCTCAGCACGATCCATTCGGCAAAGGGGCTCGAATGGGATTCTGTGTACGTGATCCACGCGGCCGACGGCAACATTCCTTCGGACATGGCGACTGGCAGTCCCGAGGAGATCGAAGAGGAACGTCGTTTGTTCTACGTCGCGATGACTCGCGCGAAGAATCATCTAAGCGTAGTTCGTCCCGAGCGTTACTACTTTCATAACCGTCGCAAAAGTGATCAGCATTCGCTTAGCAAGATTACTCGATTTCTGCCGACTCAGATACAGGCAATGTTTGACTGCCAATCCCAGGGCATGACCTACGGTTCCGGCTTCGGCAGAGCAGGGCAGAGCGGCTTGATTCAGGGCGATACAACGGAAATCCGCAAGAAGATTTCGAAACTCTGGGGCTGATTGGGAATCTCTTTGCGAGGATCACTACAGCTTAAGCCACTGACATCAACTCGGCCAGGACAAAACACGAAGGTTCTGAGTGCATGTCCACACTCAGTAGATTAGAATTTGGAACCGACAAGTCCAGCCTGCTTGAGTTCCAACCGTGTCTCCTCCCTACCGTTTCAATGCATACGGATTATCAGCCACGACTTTATGAATCTCCACAGATCAACTCCGTCGCCGATTTTCTGTTTCGTTGCGACGCCTATCTTACTTGCCTGTGCATTCATCGCTTCAGTGAAAGCCGATGATGATGTTTCGCAGGGCAGCACAACATTTGCGTCACCACCGTCGTATCAGCAGGACGTCCTTCCGATCCTGACTCGATTCGGATGTAATCAGGGTGCCTGCCATGGGAAACTGGCTGGCCAAAATGGATTCCGTCTGTCACTTCGTGGTTACGCGCCCGACTGGGATTATGACTCCATCACACATGAATTCTTTGGCCGTCGAATCGACCGCGCGGCTCCGGCCAATAGCCTGCTGGTAACCAAACCGGCTGGTATGAGTCCCCATGGAGGAGGCAAACTTTTTGAGCCAAATAGTCCAGCCAGTCAAGTGCTCACAGACTGGATCGCCGCAGGGACTCCAGGGATTATTCCTGATGAGCCAGTTGTTCAGTCAATAACTGTCAGCCCGGGGACGCAAACCATGCATCCCGGCGAAACCCTGCAGCTCACTGCCACAGCAGAGTATTCGAATGGTCAAGTTCGCGACATTACCTGGCTCTCGCAGTTCTTCTCAAACGATCCAAGCGTACTGGAGGTTTCATCAAACGGCCTGCTTACGTGCCTGCGATCGGGGGAATCAGTCGTCCGAGTTCATTTTCAGGGTCAGGTAGCAGTCACCACTATCACCAGCCCCTTCGAACAATCTGTTGACGCACAGCTGTTTGCGGAACGGCGTAGTTTCATTGACGAGCATGTTTTCAACAAACTGGCTGCTCTTCGCATACCGCCGTCGCCCGCCGCAGACGATGCTGTCTTTGTTCGCCGCGTCTTCCTCGATACGATCGGCACTCTACCGACACCGTCAGAGGTGCAAACCTTCCTGAACGACCAAAATCCCGGTAAGCGAACAGCCCTGATCGATACACTGCTGAAACGCCCCGAGTTTGCGGACTATTGGACTTTGATCCTGTGCGACCTGCTGCAGAATCGCAAAGAACGTGATCACGATGTCAGGGGCAGTAAGGGCGTCCGCGCGATGCAGGCGTGGGTTCGCGAGCAGGTTGAGACAAATCGCCCGTGGGATGAGATCGCTCGCGATGTCATAACCGCCTCCGGAGATTCTGTCTCCCAACCTCAGATCGGCTATTACGTCGTTTCGATCGGTGAGTATCGTCAGGTCGAAGACTCCGAGGTCGTGTCCTCAGTAGCGCAGTCGTTTCTGGGAACTCGAATCGGCTGCGCCAAGTGCCACAATCATCCTCTCGAACGATACACCCAGGATGACTACTACCATTTTGCAGCGTACTTCGGCCGGATGAATTTTCAGCGTCAGGAATCTCACAAAGGAGCAACTGCTCTTATTGTTGCTACAGAAGAGGAAGCCCGCGTTCAAAAGCAAATCACGGAGAAAGAATCGCGTCTCAAAGCGATGACAGAGGATCAAGCCAATAAGCAGGGCGCAGAACTCGAATCTCTGCAGAAACAGATTGCTGAAGTGAATCAGCAACTTGAAAACGAACGGCGACAATTCGCAGAACTAACGACGCGAATTCCACGCGTCAGGCAGCCTCGCACAAACCAGCAGCTCGCTGCTCAGCCGCTTGATCGATCTGAAACAAACATTGCTCCGGGGCAGGATCCGCGAGAATTACTCGCTCAATGGATGACGGACCCGGGGAACGAGAACTTCTCTGGCAGCATGGTCAATCGATTGTGGCGTCATTTCTTTGCCGTGGGCCTTGTTGAACCTGTCGATGATCTTCGCATCAGCAACCCGCCGAGCAATCGTGAATTGTGGACCGCCCTGAATCATGAGTTTGTGAGTCACAAGTACGATCTCAGACACATCATGAGGCTCATCCTGAATTCACGCACATATCAACTGAGTTCGGCGACGCTGAAGGGCAACGCTGCGGAACGCGGCTTCTATTCACACTACTACGTTCGCCGTCTGCCAGCCGAAGTCTTCCTGGACGCGATTAGCCAAAGCACACTGATCCCGGATTCATTCCCGGGATATCCAGTCGGAATGCGCGCGATCCAGCTTCCGGATTCGACGGTTGCCTCTCCGTTCCTGTCGATGTTTGGCCGTAGTGAACGAGTGACAGCCTGTGCTTGCGAACGTTCCGGTGATGTCACACTGCCGCAGCTTCTTCATCTGCAGTGTGGAGACGGACTCGCTCAGAAATTTGACGATCCCGTCGGACGATTAAAGCAGATCATGAATAGTTTCCCTGATGACAAATCAGCGATTGAACAGATTTATCTGGCCACACTCAGTCGCTCTCCAACAACCGAAGAACAGGCCTCCATCACGGCAGCATTCGAAGGCAATGAACAACGTGAAGAAGCGTTCCGAGATCTCTTTTGGGCTCTTTTGAATACCAAAGAATTTGCATTCAATCACTGACAGAAACAGAACAGCAGTAGTCCCCGGCAGAATACTGGCTCCGAACAATTGAAACTGGGCAGACAGATAACTTCCTGCTCATTGAACAAGAATCTGTCTTGGTTACGGATTAAGGATTCATCATGTTAAACATCAATCTTAATCAATCGATCAGCAAACTTTGTAACGGCCAATCAAGACGTGATTGTCTTCGAGTCGGTACTCTGGGGCCTCTCGGCCTCACGATGGCCCACCTTCTTCAGCAGCAGTCGCTAGTTGCAGAAGAGTCTCCGCAGCGACGCGCGAAATCTGTCATTCTTGTTTATCTTGGCGGTGGCCTGTCGCATCATGACAGCTTTGATCTAAAACCTGAGGCACCTGCGGAGATTCGTGGTAAATACAAGCCCGTGTCGACCTGCGTTCCAGGCATTCAGATCTGTGAGCTATTGCCCAAGATCTCTGGAATCATGGACCGAGTCGCGCTGATTCGGTCGGGTTCACACACGAATGATCACCACGAAACGGCGACCAACTGGGCTCTTTCAGGCCGATTCGGCTCAGCCTTTGGAGACTTCCCGTCTATCGGCGCGGTGGTGGCAAATCAACTTGGCTTCACAGGCCAGATTCCGCCATATGTCGCGATACCTCATAACCCATCTTTCACCTGGGAACTTGGCAAGAGTGCTTTTCTGGGTGGACGCTACGAATCGTTCAAGGCTGGAGATCCCAACCAGGTCGGATATCGTGTTCGAGATCTCGTCCGTACGACCGCTTTAACTGACAAGTCCATCGAACGACGCAGGACACTCTTGCAGGCCGTCGACTCACTGGCACGGCAGGTCGAAGGAAACGATCAGATTGCCACCTATGACGAATTCCAGAAGCGTGCCAGCGAGATGATTTTATCACCGCAGGCTCGCACAGCCTTCGACATTGAGCAAGAACCTGCAGACCTTCGAGACTCCTACGGTCGGAACATGTTTGGTCAAAGCTGCTTACTGGCCCGACGACTTGTTGAGTCAGGTGTCACGTTTACAACAATCAACTACGGAGGCTGGGATCATCATGGAAAGATATTCGAAAGCCTCGACAAGAAGCTGCCGGAATTCGACATGGGATTCTCGTCACTCATTCGTGATCTTGATCAACGAGGTTTACTGAACGACACACTGGTGGCCTGTTTCGGGGAATTTGGACGAAGTCCTGGAGTGAATAAAGACGCAGGTCGCGACCACTGGGGACCAGCCGCGTCTATGCTGTTCGCCGGAGCCGGCATTCAGCCTGGTCAGGTTATTGGAGCGACCGATGACCATGGCGGTTATGCCATCAAGAGACCTGTCCGCCCTGCCGATGTGGCCTTTACGATCTATTCCGCGTTAGGTATCCCGCCGCGTCGCCAAATCTATACACCTGATGGTCGTCCGGTTGAAATCCTTGATCAGGGAGAGTTGATTCAGGAACTCTATTCGTGAAAACCATCACCAACACAATCCGACTTTCCGTGACGGCCATTTTGTGTTCTCAAATCATCGGCC
>CANHVD010000119.1 GCA_947463775.1 Planctomycetaceae bacterium
GAGCGAGCCTCCGTCAACACAAGCCTGCAATCACTGTCCACGATTCCGGTCGAAGCCTGGCCGAAAGAACAACTGGGGAATCTTGCCGAAGCCGCCGTTTCGTTTCTTGCGAGCCGCGAGCCCAAAGACCGCAATTCGGATCAGGCTCAGCTCGCACTGAAGATCGCGGAAGGCGTCCGCACACGGCTGGATGATGCCGGCCGAGTTCGCTTTGAGAAGCGACTCTCAGAAGTCGTCGTGCCGCTGATCGCGTTGGGCACCGTTCGCGAACGCATGATTTATGACCGCGAGACCGTCGCTGTTCAGGCCGGCCGTCCGGTGGAATTCCGACTCACCAACACCGACAACATGCCTCACAACTTTGCCGTCGTGCTTCCCGGCACCATGGCCGAAGTCGGCGAGCTTGCTGAAGCCACGGGCCGAGATCAGGATGCGGCCGCTCGCAACTTCATCCCGAAGAGCGACAAAATTCTGGTCGCCAGCAAACTGGTTCAGCCGGAACAAACCGATTCCATCTTCTTTGAAGTGCCAAAGGAACCCGGAATCTATCCGTACGTCTGCACGTATCCCGGTCACTGGCGTCGCATGTACGGAGCACTCTACGTCGTCGCGGATCTAAAAGCCTACGAAGCCGATCCCGCTGCGTACCTTGCCGCGAACAAGCTGGAGATGAGAGACGATCTGTTGAAATATCTCGGCCGCAACACCGACTGGCAGTTGGATGACTTGAAGGGCGATGTGATGCACCTGTCTCATCGAGCCAACAATTTCGCCGTCGGCCAGCAACTCTTCAAAGCCGCGGCCTGCGTTGGCTGTCATAAACTCAACGGCCAGGGTAACAACGTTGGTCCTGATCTGACCAAACTGCCGCCGGAGTATTCAAAAGTCGACGTTCTGGAACACATCCTGAACCCGTCGAAGAAGGTCGACAAGAAGTACCAGTCGAATGTGATCTCACTGACGTCTGGAAAGGTTCTCACCGGCCTTATTGTCGAAGAAACCGGCGACTCCTTGAAACTGATCGATAACCCCTCCGCCCCCGACAAGATTACCGTGGTGCTAAAAACGGACATCGAAGAACGCACCACGAGCGACGTCAGCATCATGCCCAAAGGCGTGCTGAATAAACTGACCCGCGAAGAGATCTTCGACTTGCTGGCGTATGTGCTGGGCGGTGGTGACAAGGAGAACGCGTTGTTCAAGGGGCATGAGCATTGATGTTGCGACAAGCAAAACTTGTCAGCGGCATAGACAGAGCGACCCTTTGTGACGCGGTACTCGTTAGGGGCGTCGCTGTGGATAGGCTGCGGGAAATCGAAGGGATCTGGCGGTCTCGGCGCGACGAGTCTCTGTTCTCTGGGGTCGATGATTTCGTTTGGAACTGGGAGAACAAGGTAGAAGATATTGACTCCGGCGTAATGCTGCTTTCTGAGTTGAGATGCAACGACATGCCGCAGGGAGCAATTGCAGTCTCCACGAGATATCGCAACTCCAAATGTGATGAGCGAAACCATGTGCTCTATGTGGAATACCTTGAAAACGCACCATGGAACATTAAGGGCAACGCCTCTGGAGTATCGGAATATCTTGGAGTCGGGATTTTATTGATCGCAGAGGCCATTGAAATCAGCCTCACCCGAGGCCTTAACGGTCGAATTGCTCTGCATTCACTTCCGCAGGCCGAACCGTTCTATCGCGACAAGTGTCGCTTTACGGAATTTGGGCCTGACGCGAGTGAAAGTGGGCTTGTATACTTTGAGTATTCCGAACCGCAGGCGAGGTCTCATCTGCTTCGAGTGGGGAGTTTTTTATGACAACAACATCAACCGACGCATTTCTTCGAGCTGCTTTGGAAGAAGACGGGGCTTTCTGCGCCGCCGGTCGCCCTTCACGCAAGTCGGTGTCCCTCGAACAAAAACACCCTGACGTGCAGCCCGCAGAGTATCGAGCCGATCAGACGAAGTCCTGGCCCGCGGAGTGCCACGAATCGTCATTGTCAGTGCAGCAGCCGGATGTGAGTGGTCCGTCAGCCAAGTAGCCACGCGGAAAACACAGCTCAAAACTCTTGAGTCCGACTCAAACCTCGGTGGAGTTATATGCGACGTCAGCATTGACGCGCCGGGAATAAGATGTTTGAAATCTTTCAGTGCCTTTCGCTCGGCGAGCGAGGCTTGCTCAAAACTCCACATCATTCATTGGCTGAATTCTCAACCGAATATGTGGAGCGAGATTTTAGACTCTGCACGAGCAATCGCGTCGCAAACATCATGGAATCGGAATCACCGGCAGCACAACATGCGACGCATGATCTGCGTCATGGAAGATCGCCTGTTGAGCAACCACAGGTTTGGTGGCTAGGCCGATGTTGTCTTCGCCGGTGTTGAGATTCCTCAGATAGTATGGATAGTAACTGCTTGAGATCTCCACTCGGATTTGATGCCCGGCCAGAAAGCGATTGCCGGTTGGACGCCAGAATTCGATGATGTACGGATAGGCTTTATTCGGTTCCAGAGTGCTCAACCGTGACGCATTAAATGCTCCGCCATTCTCCGGATCGCGATGGCGAGCTCTCATCACACCTTCCGCCAGAAACGAAGATCGACCATCCGGTCCAACATCGCACAATCGCACCATCCAGTCTGTATCCTTCTCGCTGGTGGCGGCATAGAGCGTTGCCGTGATGGGGCCGATGATCTCAACATCTTTCTCCAGGACCGGCGTCGTGTAGACCAGAACATCGTTCCGCTTGGCAGACAAAGAGACATCTCGTGGCCCATCGATATGACCATTCTGAAAAGCTGCAGAAGGCGTTGGATCTTCAGGATCGTAGGTGTAATGATCGGGTGATTCCGCAGCCGGAGGAGATGTCGACAGGCTGCCATCGCCGGCGGATGAATTCGCTTTGCCTCCGCTGTGAAGATAGTACTTTGTCCATTGTGTTTCAGGCAGAGGCCACTCCTGCGCGGTTCTCCATTCATTGCGTCCCATCACGAACAGATGAATCGGAGGATCCTGCAGAATACCGTTTTCGATTCCTTTCAGGTGGTAGTCAAACCATCGACACACATAACCATTCCAGTCGATGATGGCCTGAGGTCCGAAATTAACATCGGCGGCGATTCGATGAGTATTGATGATGTGCTCCCACGGACCGATCACCATCCGAGGACTTCTGGATTCAGGCGTGGCGCCATACTTTTTCATGGCCAGATAGTTGCCGGGCGTTCCCGTGAAGTTGGCATCGAACCAGCCGGTGGCCGCCAGCGATGGCACTGTGACTCGACTGTATTCTTCAGGCTTCTGATACGCGATGGCCTTCCAGTATTCACCCTCGGCGGTGTTTTGCAGAATCCACTTGCTCCACCATTCTGTCGGAAGATGATGGCGTGTTTTTTCGAAGTCAATGTACGGCAGATTGCGATAAGCCGCTTCACGATTGACGGCAAATCCGCCATAGGGTCCCGGGCCGGAACTGTGAGGATTTCGACCGCTGACCATGCCGGCCCAGTCCATCATCCAGCAGACAAAGATGCCGTTCTGATAAGGGCAGTTATAAAAGTTGTCGGGTGGAGCGACTTCCGGAACGATGCACTTCAGCGAAGGCGGTGCCTGAGTGGCGGTCCACCACTGAGTCCAGCCCATATAAGACAGGCCAAACATTCCGACCTTGCCAGTTGACCAGGATTGCTTCGCCGCCCATTCGACGAGGTCGTAGCCATCTTGTTTGTGGAGCGGAGAAAACGGATCCCATTCGCCGCCGGATTCAAATCGTCCCCGCGTATCCGCGTTGATGACGACATAACCTCGAGATGCAAACAACTGGGCTCGAGCCGTATTGCCCGTCTTGTTGTACGGCGTGAGATAAACGATGGCAGGGAATCGTTCGTCGCTCTTCGGCCGAAAGATGTCGACCTTCAGCTCGACGCCGTCCCGCATGCCGGCATTCTGGTTGAGCTCTGAGAGGACTTCGTACTTCTGCGGAGAGATCTCTCCAGCCGTTGGCTGTTGAGCTGGCAGCAAAGAGGACTTTGCGCAGAGGAGCACCATCAGTGGTGCCAACAAGACTCGAGTCCATGATCTCATGAGAAGGCTACTCGGTAGGAAACGATCCCGTCGGCGGAGCGACGGGTGTACGGTACGCCCGTCGCTCCGCCGACGGGACTTCTTCTAGCGATTAAACACAAACTCACGAGTATTCAGCAGCGTCCACAAAATATCCTCAACAGCTTTGCGGCGATCATCTGTTTCTGTCAGTGATCGCTGCAGGAGTTCCTGCTCCTGAGCAGTCGGGAACCGTGAAACCGTGGCCAGATAGAGTTCTTCGATGATCGCACTCGGTGGAAGATCAGACGCCGCCAACATAGCCGCGCGGCCGCGTCGGTCTTCAAGCTTTACTGTGGTGGTTTCGGAGTTCATCAGATGCAGGGCTTGAGCCATGCTCGGTTCAACGCCGCGTTCACAAGCACACACCGACTGACGAACTGGTCGGCCGAAAGTCTCCAGAAACAGGGACGGCAATTTGTTATCCCAAACCTGAATCGCCCGATAACCTTCCGGCCAGCCATTGAATCGCTCCGGGATGCCGGTCGCCTGAGACATCGCATCCAGCAAAACTTCAGCAGGCATTGGCTTAATTGCGGCCCGCGAATAGTTCTGATCATCAAGACGATTGGAATCCGTAATGGCTGAATTGAGCTGGTAAACTCGCGAATTCAAGAGAGTCCGCGTGAAGGCTTTCAGATCGAAATTCACTTCAATCAGATGATCGGCCAGAGCCAGCATCAGCGGTTCGTTTGAAGCTGGGTTCGTCGCTCGCAGATCATCAACCGGTTCGACCAGACCACGACCCCAGTAATGCCCCACCAGTCGATTCACGATACTCCGCACGAACAGAGAATTCTCCTTCGCCGTCAGCCACTGCGCGAGAACTCGGCGACGATCTTTGGGATCTGGAAACATCGCCGGAGCGGCCCCGAGTCCGGCCGTCGGGACTGGCTCACTGGTTCGAGGATGTTTCAGATCTTCTCCTGGTTTATCGATGATCTTGAGAGCACCACCCGGCAAGGATTTTCGATCGACCCCGGTAAAGAAACCCGCCAGAGCGAAGTAGTCTTTCTGGTCCCAGCGTTCGAACGGATGATGATGACACTGAGCACACTCGATGCGTACGCCAAGGAACAGCTGGCTCACCGCGCGAGCCGACTTTTCCGGGTCGGCCTGAACCTGAAAGAACCCCGCCGGAGAGTTTCCAACGGTTGATCCCTGCGCGGTCAGAACATCGTAGACCAGGCGATCCCACGGAGTATTAGCCGTAATTTGTTGATGGATCCATCGCGTCATCGCGACGGTTCCCTGAGGCGTGATGATATCCTTATCCGCCTGCAGCAGATCGGCCCAGCGCTGAGCCCAGTAGTCGGCGTATTCGGGGCGTTCCAGCAAGGCGTCGATCAGTTTGCGTCGTTTGTCCGGATCGTTGTCGGCGAGAAATGATCGTACTTCGGATGAAGTCGGGAGTGTTCCAATCGTGTCCAGGAAGACTCGACGCAGGAACATGGAATCATTTGCCACTGGACTGGGCTGGATCTGTAGTTTTTGCAGTTTGTCCGAGACGAGACCATCAACGAAACTCAGTTCTTCCGGACGTGTGAAATTGATGTTGGGCCCTGGCAAAGTAATTCGGCTGACTGCCACATGTCCCATGTATCTCACCAGCACTGCGGCTTCACCAGGGACGTTGGTGGCCTGAATCAAACCTTCGCGGCTGACTGCGGCGACCACGTCATTATTGGATTGGAAATCTGCCTCGGACGTGATGCCTCGAACGGCTCCGGATTGAGTGATCGCCACGACTCGCAGCTGTTGATTTCCTCGTCCGGCCAGCACTATATCAGCGGGTTCGGCTTTGATGGCGACGACCGGGTCCTGAGATTCGTCGTCGAGAGACATCCCTTCAGACACCCAGCGGAGCAGAATTCTGTGCCAGCGTGAGCCCGGTTCGATTCGACGGCCACCACCGTGAGGAACGCTGGCCACTGCTTTCTGAATGAGTAGACTCTTTTCGGGAGCCGCGGGGAAGACTCGACGAGCGTGGCTGTCGCGAACGATCGCATCAAAATCACGGGCAGGATCAAATCCGAAAACACTAAGGCGAAATCCATTCTGGCCTTCGGCCTTGCCGTGACAGCCGCCTGAGTTACAGCCGGATTTAGAAAGCAGCGGAATCACATCGTTACGAAACGAAACGGGCGTGGGGTGTGAGATGCCGCGAACTCGGATCATGGCCGTTGCTGACATTTCGTTGATTTGAGCCGTGAGCGTGGCTTCCCCATCCGAAAGTGGATCAATTCGGCCAGCCGCGTTAATCGCAGCGACATTGGGGCTGGATAGCGTCAAGGTGGCAGATCGAGTGACATCAATGCGTCGGCCAGTGGAATCGACTGCTGTCACGAGAAACTGATCTGAGGTTTCCGGGGACGCGATCTCCAGCAGGTCCGGAGAAATCCGGAGCGAAATCCACGAGGCCGCCTGATCGTCAGCCAGCACGCCATGATTGAAGGCGGAAGCCGTCAGGATCAACAAACAGATTGTTCTGAGAGCAGATGTCGTCAACATCAGTCTCCGAATGCGGGTTGCGGCGGGCAGGAGTGTGGTGGGAAGCAGCGATGTGCTTGTCGCCAAGGAGTATGGCAATCCGCAGGAAGGATTGCAATTTGTTTCGCCGTGGTGGGTTGGAATTCGGACGCAGCCGTACCTCCACAGCGGCGGATCCAGAGTGACATCCGACGCCCAGCGAGGCGTTGATTTGGCGGCCATCAAGCTTGTAGAGCTGGCTTCAGTCGGCTTTCGATTGTCGATTGTGTCCCACTATGCCGACTGAAGTCGGCACTACGATCGGAATCCACAACTCACAATCGCCGTTACGCGTTAGGAGCGATCGTCCGCTTCACCTGATCGATTAATCAACGTCGGCCAGATCAATACGGATTCGCACGATTTCGTCGCGGATCCGCATGAAGGCATTGACAACATCCGGGTCGAAGTGGGTACCACTTTCTTCCTGAAGAATCTCAAAACACTTATCAATCGGGAATGCTGGTTTGTAAACTCGTTTGCTGCTGAGCGCGTCGAAGACGTCGGCCACCGCCACGATTCGGCCACTCATCGGGATATCGGTTCCCTTCAGGCCAATCGGATAGCCGTTGCCGTCCCAGCGTTCGTGATGAGTAAGCGCTATTTCGGAAGCCATGCGGAGTAGTGGCGAAGAACCAACCCCGATCATCATTTCACCGAGCCGGGTATGGGCTCGCAGTTGCAGTGATTCGCTATGGCTTAACGGCTGAAAGACACGCTTGCCAAGGCCCACGTGGCGCTGCATGGTTTCGAATTCTTCCGGCGTTAACTTTCCGGGCTTCCGCAGAATGTCGTCGCCGATGCCGATCTTACCGATATCATGCAGGGGAGCAGCATGCTCGATCAGCTCACACGTGGCGCGATCAAGTCCCATCTGCCGCGCGAGGATGCCGGCGTAGCGACCGACTCGCACGACGTGATGACCAGTCTCATTATCTCGAAACTCAGCCAGCTTCGCAAGACAGTGAATCAGTTCAAGCCTTGACAGCATCAATTCGGCGGTGCGAGCCTGAATCTGAGATTCCAGTTCGCGACGATGATTCAGCATTTGATCAAACTGTGACCGCAGCAGAAGTGCGTTACGGACACGAGGCAGCAACGATGTGGCTCGCAGAGGTTTTGTCAGCAGTTCGGCTGCTCCAAGTTCAAGGGCATCAGAGCGAACTCGTTCATCCTCTGAGGCCGTGATCATGATCATCGGAATGTTGCGGAGATCCGGGCTGGAGGCAACCTGCTGCAGAATCTGCAGGCCGGAGACGCTCATTACGACATCGCAAATCACGAGGTCAGGCTGCTGCGTAATGATACGTTCCAGAGCAGATTCCGGTTCTGTGTGCGTTTCAACTTTGCGATATCCGGCAATCTGCAGGCACTTCTGGATTAATCGTACATTGATTGCTTCATCATCAATGACGAGAATCTTTCGATTCTGAAATTCGTCACTTGCGGCTATCGTGGACGCAAAAGGACCGGCGACAGCATGCAGATTTTGGAGTGAAGCTGCAGTGGCGGGAAGGACGCGATCCGGGATTTCAATCCCGAGCGTTTTTTCAATTAGCTCGTGTTCGCGTGCATTCAGCATTCTGGTCGACATGATTAAGAATCCGAAGGCAGTTCAGGAGTTGTTTGAACTGTCTTTAAAAAAGGCTTCGTTGGGGAGTCTCGCTTCAGAGTTCGGGCGAATGCGGCTGTCAGCCCGACAATTGCCGCTGCTCTGAATGTTTGAATGGACCGGTTTGAATTACATGGTAGAGGTGGATTCACAAAGTTCCGGATGAAGTGACTGGCTGGTTAGCTGTACAGATTCCAAACACAGGATCAGATCTGTTCGAAAGTCGTTGATTTCATCCAGCAAAGAGTTCAATTCAATAGCTTCGTCCATGCAGCGACGCTCGAGTACTCCCGCAGATGCGCGAAGTCGCAAAGCACATAGATTGGCGGCAACCCCTTTGACGCCATGACTCAGATGCTGAACTGCCAGTCGATTATTGTCAGCAATGGCGCCTTCCAGATCACGCAGGCTTTGTCGTCCGCGAAGTTCAAACATATTCAGAAGTTCGATAGCCAGTTCGGAGTCCCCAAAGCACTGAGACATCAGTTGTTCGAGGTCGAAAGCTTCTGCCACCGATGCACTACCTACGCAGATGCGTGAAGCTGGTTCATTCGGAATGGGTTCCAGACCTTTTGACTGAGGTGTGGGCATCCAGCGAAGCAACATGTTAGTCAGAGCCTGACAAGTGATTGGTTTTGTCAGGTAGTCGTCCATACCCGCTTCAAGACATTCCTCACGGTCGCCAGCGACAGCATTCGCAGTAAGTGCGATGATTGGAATTCGCTTCCCGTTACGAGAAAGCCCGTGGTCTGGAGTTTCTGCATCCCGGATTACTCGGGCCGCCTGGAGTCCGTCCATCAGAGGCATCTGGCAGTCCATCAGGATCATGTCGAACTCGCCGGATTTGGCCTGATCAACAGCAACCAGGCCGTCTCCGACAATCTCGCACTCGAGACCGAACCTGCGGAGAAATTCGCGGACAACAACCTGATTGATTTCGTAATCTTCAGCGACCAGCACACGGAAGTCTCGAGACGACTGTTCTGCCAGTGGTTCTGTTCGAATCAGATCTGATACGCCGTTTGATTCCGCTTTTTCCTCCGGATGTTCTTCCGATGGTGGCTGCATACAAACTGTGAACCAGAATGTGGAGCCCTTCTCAGATTCACTCTCAACGCCGATCTCACCACCGAACAACTCAACCAGTTTCTTGCACAAAGCCAGCCCGAGACCAGTACCTCCGAAGCGTCGAGTCGTGCTGCCATCAACCTGCGAGAACAACTTGAACAGCCGATGACGGCGGTCGACTGGAATTCCAATCCCCGTATCAGAGACCGAGATGCGAACCATCAGATCACCGATATCAGTGTACTGCTTCTGAGCTTCGATGGAGACGCGTCCCTTTTCAGTAAACTTTACGGCGTTGCTGATGAGATTCAGCAGAATCTGACGCAGGCGACCGTGATCCGCCGAGACCCATTTGGGAAGATCCGGCGACAGCTCACAGATGATTTCAAGCCCGCTCTTACGAGCTGCCGGAGCCATGATGTCGGCCACATTGTGAATCAATTGATGCAAATTGAAGTCGACAGGATCCAGCTCCAGCATTCCCTGTTCGATCTTGGAGAAATCGAGAATGCCATTGATCAGACTCATCAGGCAATCCGCAGAAGTCTGAGCACCCTGGACATATCGCTGCTGTTGCTCGTCCAGTGTTGTGGATGACAACAGTTCCAGCATGCCCGTCACACCATTGAGCGGAGTACGAATTTCGTGACTCATGTTTGCCAGGAAATTGCTCTTAGCGCGGCTTGCACTTTCAGCAGCGGAAATGGCGCGAGTTCTCTCGTTGACCACTCTGGCCAGTTTTTCCATATGCCGCAACTGCACATCTCGCAGCGCGCTTTTGGCGGTCAGAGAAAGTGCCAGTTGTCGGACTTCAATCGCGTCAAATGGTTTGCGGAGGACCAGAAATTGATCGGTTCTTCCCAGACGACTCACAATCTGCCGCCATGAGTAATCAGAGTAGGCCGAACAGATCACGACTTCCAATTGAGGATCGACTTTCCAGAGTCGTTCGATGGTATCGATACCGTCCCATCCGGGGGGCATACGAATATCGACAAATGCCATGCGATAGGGGCTGCCCTCTTCCATCGACTTCTCGACTAAAGCCAGCGCTTCCTGGCCCTGGTAGGCGGAGTCAATCTGATATTGCGTAGCGGCGGTTGAGCCCGGCAACGCAGCGGACGTTTCCCCAAAGAGATCCAACTCGGCCTGAGTCAAATCGCCTTCATCATTTGAGGAAAGCAGCTTGCGAAAGTCCAGATGAATCGCAGCATTGTCATCGACGATCAGGATGCGATTCTTTTGTGATGAAGCCAACGGGCTGACGTAAGCACTCATGCGTACTGCTCCTGGAACTTTCCCGGAATAACGGGCTCATTGTGTGACGAACTGGATGAAGAAAATGAAGAAGTGGTCTTGTCGACCACCTCTGAAGCAGATGTCTCTGTATTGGTGGCGGAACTCTTTATTGTCTCCGGGACCGCCCTTGGTATCGTGATCTGAAACCTGGCTCCTGTGCCCGGGCCATCGCTATACGCTGTAATGTCGCCACCCATTTCACGGATGACATTGACGCAATAGTGCAGCCCCAGCCCCGAACCTTCTTTGCGGGTTGTGAATCCCTGTCCGAAAAGCCGTTCGTGAATCTCCGGAGTGAATCCGGTTCCGGTGTCACGGACTTCAATCTGCAGAAGGTCTGTTTCCAGAACAGCCACGTTTATCGTTAGTACATGGTTACGTTCCGGAACAGACTGCATGGACAGCAGAGCATTCTTCTCAAGGTTCACAAGGACCTGCGCGACGCGACTTCGGTTCAGTTCCAGCAGAGGGAGTTCCGGCATGTTGATCGTGACTGCTACAGCACATTGCTTCTGCAGGGCTTCATTGACGAGTAACGTCTCGTTCAGCAAAGCCCGCAGATCGACCCGCTGGCGAAAATCGGATTTGCGAGCATGGCTCTGCTGAGAAGCAATTGCATCGCGAATATGACGGATCGTTTCCTGCAGGCGCTGGAGTTCACTCAGATTCTCTGCCTGCTCTTTCTGCAGTGTTCCTGCGACTGTCACGAGATAGCTGATGAGTTTAGGTCCACGTGGATCTTCGCTGAAGAAATGGACCGCATTCGAGGCCTGATCGGACAATAGTGATGTGGCCTTTTCCAGCCCGGATAGTCGTGAATTATTCAAACGCTCGCCAATAACTTCGGCGCAGCAGTTCGCGGTGTTGACAGCGTTGCCCACGTTGTGCAGAACTTCAGAAGCAATTTCCGCCATGCCTGCGCGATGAGCAGACTCTTCGGTCTCTCTGCGGGCTTCCGCCAAATGGGCGACCATGTGATCAAAGCTTCTGGCGAGGATGCCGATTTCATCAGTGCGGTCGGAGTTCAGTCTTGCGGCCAGGTCATCTTCGATTCCGACACGTGCGGCGTGCGAGGCCATTGTCTGCAAAGGCTCAACAACACGCAGTCGAAGCGCGATTCCGGTTCC
>CANHVD010000120.1 GCA_947463775.1 Planctomycetaceae bacterium
AATGTGACATCGTTCATCAGGGCCAGTGCCTGCAGTGGAGTGTTTGTGCGAGATCTTTGCACGACGCACGCTTCGCGACTCGATGCATCCAGCGTCACCATCGTTGGCGGTGCGACAGTGCGTTTCCAGAACGAATACAGACTGCGTCGATACAAATCTGGTCCGTGTGACTGAGGATAATCTGTGATCGTGGCGATTTCTTTCCACAGTCCATCCGGCTGATAAGGATTCACCGATGGTCCGCCAAGTTGTTCGTTCAGCAGTCCGCTGAGAAACAACGCCTGATCACGAATCGCCTCCGCCGGAAGACGCCTCCGCGGACCTCGAGCCAACAGGCGGTTATCGGGGTCGAGTCGCAACAGCTCCGGACCAACCGCCGAAGATTGACGATACGTGGCACTGGTCACAATCAACTTGTGCATGGCCTTCATGTTCCAGCCGGAATCTACAAATTCCACTGCAAGCCAGTCCAAAAGCTCCGGATGACTTGGTCGATCGCCCTGAGAACCAAAATCCTCGGTTGTGCGGACCAGCCCCTGTCCAAAATACTTTTGCCAGATGCGGTTCACAGCAACGCGAGCCGTCAGCGGATGTTGAGGATTCACCAGCCAGCGAGCAAAGCCCAGACGATTGTTGGGAACATTCTCCGGGATTGACGGGAAAACGGCTGGGACGCCAGGCTGCACTTCTTCGCCAGGGTTGTCGTATTGACCTCGGATTAGCACGTTGGTTTTTCGAGGAGTCGGCATTTCCTCCATCACCATCACTGTCGGCAGGTTCTCTTCAAACACGCGTCGCTCGCGTTGAAGTTTCCGCAGGCTCAGATGAGCCTCCCGGATATCTGCAGCGGAGTGATGCAGGATGAAGTGTTCCGTCAGCTTCTTCTGTTGTGCGGCAGTTCGCATCTCGGGCTTGATGCGAAGAATCTCTGAGATGCTTTGAGCGACTGCGATGAGTTCCGCTTCGCCTGCGGAGACATCTCGGTTGTAAATTCTAACGTCATCGATTGCCCCTTTGAACGGCGATGCTCCGCCACCGATTCGCAGAGTCTCCAACGGCAATGCGAACGTCTGGTTGATGCGGTCCAGAGTAATATTCATCTCAAATGGCTGGCCATTGACATAAACCTGCACGCCGCGAGCAACTCGGGAGCCATCGTAAGTCATCGTGACGTGACACCATTCCTTTAGCGGCAAAGGATTTCGGCTTTCCAGTCGAATGGCATCGTCGAGCCAGCGATTGATCAGATTGACCTGCAGTCGCCCATCGCGCAGTTGCAGATAGTAGCCGGCTCCTTCTTCAACCGGAGTCATTCGTGAGATTATCGTACCGTTGGCTTCATCCGCGCGAAGCCACAAGGCGATAGAAAACTTATCCATGTAGCCAAACGACGCGGTATCGCCCGCGCTGACGAAGTTGCCGTTTTGGAATTCAATCGAATGACCAACTGCGCCTTGTGAATAGGGGCTGGATGTGACGTCGAACACGCTGTCCATTTTGCGTGCCTGATCGTAGAGGCTCAGATCAAACGCCATGTGGTTGACCAGCCCGTCGGTGATGGACCAGTCGATCTCGGATGCGGCGTCAACGCTGGATTCCCATGCCATTTGCGTTGCAGGTAAGGCTTTGTCGAGTTCACGAATTCGAGATTCCGTCGTCTGAATCTGCTGATCCAGTTCACGCAGCCGTTCTTCTTCAGGCGGACGCGGTGCTCGAATCATCGGAGGCGAGTTGCCTTCCTTCAAGGCTCGTCCACTCTCCGGCACATTATTGAAGTAAGCGAAAACGCTATAGAACTCCGACTGGCGGATCGGATCGTATTTGTGATCGTGGCAGCGAGCACATCCCATCGTCAGGCCAAGCCAGACGGTGGCTGTTGTGTCGACTCGATCAACCACGTACTCCACCTGATACTCTTCGGCGATGATTCCTCCCTCAGAGTTACCTCGATGATTGCGATTAAATCCGGTCGCGATGCGCTGGCTGAGAGATGCGTTCTCCTGCAGGTCGCCAGCGATTTGTTCCACGGTAAACTGATCGAAGGGCATGTTGCTGTTGAAGGCCTCAATCACCCAGTCGCGCCAACGCCACATGGAGCGAGGACCATCGTTCTGATAGCCACTGGTATCCGCGTAGCGAGCGGCATCCAGCCATGTCGCCGCCATGTGTTCGCCGAATCGTGGCGACGCCAGCAATCGATCGACAACGGTTTCGTAAGCGGCTGGTGAGTTATCCGCGAGGAAGGCTTCGACCTCGGCTTGAGTCGGCGGAAGTCCGGTGAGATCAAGTGTGACTCGGCGAATGAGCGTGCGTCGATCGGCTTCCGCTGATGGCTTCAGGTTCTCCTGTTGAAGCTTCTGCAGAACCCAATGATCAATCGCATTGTTGCACCATTGCTGATCTTCCAGTTGTGGAAGTTTATGTTTTTCCGGACGGAGAAAGGCCCAGTGTTCGGTCCATTTTGCACCTTCCTGAATCCACCGAGTCAGCAGCTGAATTTCGGCCTCGGATAATTCCTGACCCGAATCTTCGGGCGGCATCTTTTGATCGGAGTCCGTTGAGGTAATCCGCTGATGCAGCACACTTGCGATGAGATCCTTTGGCACAACGGCAGTCTTGCCATCACGTACTTCGAAGGCACTCTCACGCACATCGAGTCGTAGTCCGCTGACTCGTTTTTGTTCATCCGGCCCATGGCAGGTGAAGCATTTGTCGGAGAGAATTGGACGGATGTCACGATCAAAATCTACGGGCCGAGCAGGCTCTTCCGCACCTGTAGCGATCATGTGAAACGTTGACAAGAATGCTGTCAACGAAAATGTGACTAAACCAACTCTCATGCTCCACGCCCCACGCCCAGTGTCGCAATAACTCCGGATACTGCCAGCGTACCAGAAGACCGTGCCGAGTGTAAATTGACCTCACTCGGATGTGCGTGCGACATGAGCGTTCTTCTCTCAGAGCGATGAGTGAAGAAACTCATCCACGGAGTTGCAATCGGGCCTGATCACGATTGCGAGTCTGGATGGGCTTTGGCAGAGCGGCGTGCGGATAGTCTGCGGTATATCGAAAGGCACATGTTTCCCGGATGGACGAATACCCCTTTGCGAAACATCGTGACGAAGTCTCCGGAGGTGGGTAAACTGAGTCGAAGTGCAGCGTTTGCCTTCACCGATGTCCAATTCTTGATTTGACAAATTCCGCTGTCCAAATCTCCCATTGTTCACATCGACATCAGCTTAGAATTCGCCAAGCCGGCCAATTCTCGTGTGACTACGATGTATTGAAGATGCTCCACGGATACGTCCATTTCTAACGGACACATGTCCTTTTCCTCATCTGCAGAAGTGTTCTCAATGACTCGACTTCTCCTCTTTGTTTTTGCTGGCCTCCTTCTGACTAATCCGGCCCTCGCAGATGATCGTCCTAACATCGTTGTCTTCCTTGTTGATGATCTCGGGCGACAGGATCTGGCCTGCTACGGCAGTACGTTCCACGAAACGCCGAACATTGATCGGCTGGCCCGAGAAGGAGCCATGTTCACCGATGCCTATGCGGCGTGTCCTGTCTGCTCGCCCACGCGAGCCAGCTTGATGACTGGCCTCTGGCCTCAGCGTACCGGAATCACCGACTACATCGGAGCACCATTGACTCCTGAAGACTGGAAACGAAATACGCTCCTGCTGCCTGCGCCTTATGCAGACAGGCTATCTCTCGAAACCACGACTCTGGCAGAGATCGCGAAGTCGGCTGGATATGCGACATTCTTTGCTGGCAAGTGGCATCTGGGGCCTGAAGGCTGGTGGCCTGAAGATCAGGGTTTTGACATCAACATGGGCGGCATTGATCGCGGAGGCCCCTATGGTGGCAATAAGTATTTTTCGCCCTACGGAAACCCGCGTCTCCAAGATGGCCCTGAAGGAGAGCATCTGCCGGATCGCCTCGCGACCGAGACCGCTCGCTTCATTGAAACTCATCGCGATCAACCGTTCCTCGCGTACTTTTCGTTTTACTCAGTTCACACGCCTTTGATGTCCAGAGACGACCTGCGCGAGAAGTACGAAGCCAAACGAAAGCAACAGGGACTGGAAGAAAAATGGGGACGCGAAGGAGAACGCGATGTTCGCCTGGTTCAGGATCATGCAGTCTATGCCGGCATGGTCGAAGCGATGGATCTGGCCGTGGGAAAGGTCCTCGCCAAACTTGATGAACTCGATCTCGCAAAGAACACTCTGGTCATCTTCACGAGCGACAACGGAGGACTCTCTACCAGCGAAGGCTGGCCGACCTCCAACGTGCCTTTGCGAGGAGGAAAGGGCTGGCTCTATGAAGGCGGCATCCGCGAACCGTTTCTCGTTCGCTGGCCGACAGCCGTTGCTGCTGAGTTGAAGATTTCAGAACCCATCAGCAGCCCGGACGTATTCGCTACGGTACTTGACGTCACAAGGGCCACACTCCCTGCAGGCGAGGCCATTGACGGAGTCAGTCTGTTGCCAGTGCTGAAAGGTCAATCTCTTCCCGACCGATCTTTGTTCTGGCACTACCCACATTATGGCAATCAGGGCGGAGCTCCCGGTGCGGCCATTCGTCATGGGGACTGGAAGCTGATTCACTGGATGGAGAATGACGAGATCGAATTGTTCAATCTTGCGGAGGATCTCGGTGAGCATCACAACGTCGCAGCACAACATCCTGAGATCGTAAACGGGCTGCGCACTGAGCTATCAGCGTGGCAAAAAGATGTCGGGGCGAAGTACCCCGAACCTAACGCCGCCTACGATCCTGACAAGCCGAATGGGCGAGCGGCCGCGAGACTTGGCGGCCAGACAGAGAAAAAGGCGCCGACAGGAAAGAGTAAACGCGGCACGAAAGAATGAGCAGTCTCGGAATTGCAGGCCAGAATGCTTCAGCGCTTTACGCTAGCCAAAGAACAATTCGGACATACTGCATTCGCGTTGAGTACGTCGGGACTGCAACCAGGCAGGGCCGTTGAACAAAGAGACATGCTGGCTGATGGAGTCAATTCGAATCAGCCGTCGGCTTTGATCCTGAGGCACGCCTCTGTAGAGAAGCCCAGGGACAATGGCAGCGTCCAGCGAAACTTGAACACCGCCGGCGGGGCTTTCGAGAAGAAAGAACGAATCGTCGTCGCTGTCGGGGCGTTGCATGATCATGGCAAAAAAACTCCGGGTCAAACGTGCTGCACCTGATGGCGCAACGTGAGCGCAAAGGTTTTCGGTGGGGGCGGTCAGAACTTGCAGGCTGTTCGGTAAAATCTGCTGATGCTGAGAAGAATCTCAGTTCGTTTCCGGCTTCTGTTGTGCAGCTTCCTGCTTTGCCTTGTACCACTCGTAAATCACGGGCAGTACCGAAACGATGATGATCCCCAGAGTGACAAGAGAGAAGTTCTTCTTTACTGGTTCCCAACCGCCAAAGAAGTAGCCAGCCGTGAGGAAAATGCCCACCCAGCAGATCGCTCCACTGATATTAAACATCCAGAAGCGGCCTCGGTCCATCTTGCCGATGCCGGCGACAAACGGTGCAAACGTGCGAACGATGGGAAGGAAGCGAGCCAGAAAAATTGCCTTGCCACCGTATCTCTGATAGAACGCCTGAGCTTTCTCCAGATGCTGCTTGTTCAGAAATCGGGATGTCTCACTATGAAACACCTTCGGGCCCAGAGAGCGACCGATCGAGTAATTAACAGCATCACCAAAGATCGCAGCGATCAGTAACAGCACAAACATGAGCGGAAAACTAAGGTTCGCCCCCGGGATAGCGACCAGCGCTCCGACGGCAAAGAGCAATGAATCGCCGGGAAGAAATGGTGTCACGATCAGCCCGGTCTCGCAAAAAACAACCGCAAACAGAGCGGCATAAAGCCAACCGCCCATCGAGTTGGACATAACTTCAAGGTACCGATCCAGATGGAGCACCACATCGATCAGTCGTTTGATTGTGTCCATCGTCCAATCGTGTCCTTGATGACATTGATGAAACCACGAGTCCCTTAAGCTTTGCCTGCTTCGGGAACCTCAATCGCAAATGAAAGCCGCGAGAAATTCTCTGCGACCCTCACGAAACTAGGTCACGCCTGTGGTGATGTTGCAATTTCGCAACATTCCTTCTCCAAATCCCCAGTGCAGCGGCAGGATTGTAGGAGTTCTGCGGAATTCATCACTTGAGTCTGTGTCACGATTTGTGTCCACTGCGTTTATTGCTGAGTCAAAAAGCTCAGCAAAAGGGCGGCGAAGACCTTCAAGGCCGGATTGCGGCACGAATACGGTGTTTGATGTGTTTAGCCACTCTTCTCGACAGCTGATGCTATTTGTCGTGCCGACTTCTGGCGGTATTCGGGCTCAATATCCGACTGCACTGCTGGTTGAAGCCAGGACGACATGATTGCCGCCAACTCTGATATTCACTGGACGAAATTTCGATGAGCGAAGAGGAAAAGAACACGATTCGACAACTCACCCGCCTGCAGCGGCGAGTTCTCGGGACTCTGATGGAAAAGGGATTTACCACTCCCGATCAGTACCCCATGACGATCAAGGGGGCCATGACGGGCTGCAATCAGAAGAGTAATCGGGATCCCGTCACGGAATATTCCGAAGCGGAGGTCGCCGATGCTCTCGAACAACTGCGACAGCAGGGTCTGGTGGCGGAAATCTATACGGATGGTGGTCGAGCTGTTCGTTATCGCCACTATGCTCGGCACAAATTTGATTTCAACGAAGCTCAGTTTGCGATCATCTGTGAGCTATTGCTGCGTGGCAGACAGCAGCCCGGTGAATTGCGAACAAGAGCCAGTCGCATGGTGCGAATTGATAGCCAGGAACAGCTCAAAGCGGACCTGCAGTCGCTTCAGGACAAAGGTTTTGTGCAAAGCAATGGGCCTTTGGAACGCCGAGGCGTAGAGGTCGACCATACGTTTTATCTGCCCAAAGAGAACATGACGATGGCGGCTGGCAACTTTGCAGCCGACGACGAACCAGCCTCCTCTTCACCATCGGCGGCAGCCATGGCGCCACGGGCCACGAACCCTGCATCCAGTCTGCCTGCAGCCTCCGCACCAGAGCCGGGTTTGCTCCGAGCTTTGCAATCCCAACTGGACCTCATGCAATCAAACGTCATGAGCCTACAAGCAGCGCTGGAAAAAACTCAGGATCGAATCGAACGCATCGAACGAGAATTGGGACTCAGTTGATTCAAGTGGGCTGACCGCTTTTCTGAGCCTTCGATGTGATTCTGCGTTGGCTTTATCAGCGCGGAATGCATCGGCCATAAGCCGAATAACGGACCGGCATCAGGATTCGTTTACTGCTGAGCGGTCCGTTGGTTTAGCCCGACGTTGCATTCATTCGTTCGCAGTTCCGGCCTCGGTCGGAATTCGCTGGCAACTGTGCCTCAAACTGCCTGAGGGCTGAGCGGCAAACGTAAAGTGAACCCGGAACGCTGAGTTCGCGACGAGATCGTAGTTCACCATGCGGGTTATTCCTCCCGTGGCAATGTCACGTTGCCAACGAGAAATGCTGTATTTTTGCGCCAGTGTTCAGGAAGCAGGCATTTTTGTGTGCAAGTTATCTTCCGATCGTGTATGATTCCAGTGGACACGACGAAGACATGTGTTCGTGAATGAACGGGTGCACCATAAATAGGCGTTCACCCTCAGCATGTGCTTTACTTTTGTGCCTTTGGGGCGGTCTTGAGAAATGGCGACATCAGAATCAGTGTTGATCAGCGGCCTGATTGGCAGCAGCCCTCCAATGCTGGACGTTTATCGGATGACTCGGAAAGTGGCTCCGACAGCGGCCACTGTTCTGCTCACCGGAGAAACCGGCACGGGCAAGGAACTCATTGCTCGAGCATTACACGAATTGAGTCCTCGCGCGACCGGTCCATTTATACGAGTCAACTGCGGTGCTTTGTCGGAGAGCCTGCTGGAAAGCGAACTCTTTGGACATGCGAAGGGAGCCTTCACCAGTGCGAATGAAAATCGTACCGGGCGTTTTGAAGCGGCTCACGGCGGAACAATTTTTCTGGATGAGATCAATAGCGTAAGCTATCAGCTTCAGGTCAAGCTTTTGCGAGTTCTTCAGGAGCATGAATTCGAACGTGTCGGGGATACTCGAACGATTCGAGTGGACGTGAGGGTCATTGCGGCCACGAACGTCGATCTTCAGGATGAGATCACGGCCGGACGATTTCGCGAAGACCTCTTTTATCGCCTGAACGTGATTCCCATCTATTTGCCTGCTCTGCGTGAGCGCGGCGATGATATTGTCGATCTGGTCACGTTTTTTGCCCGGCGTTATGCCATGGCGAATGGAATTCCCGTGCCGACGATCACCTCGGATGCGATGCGGTTCCTGCAGCAATACGGCTGGCCGGGCAACGTTCGTGAATTGCAAAACTACATTGAACGTGCACTCGTGTTGTCAACGGGCGGCGAAATCATGGCCGAGTTGCTGCCTCCGCATGTGCGAGGTCTCGCGCCGGTTCGGATTGGACGACGAGCGTCAGAAGACCTCGAATCACTGTGCACGGACCTCGTCAGTCGACGTCTCGCTCAGGTCGGCGAAGAAAGCACCGACGTCTATAACCAGGTGATCAACGTCGTAGAAAAAGAGTTGATTCTGCAGGTCCTGCGTCAGAGCCAGGGCGTGCAGACCAGAACAGCGACACGACTCGGAATCAACCGCAACACGCTGCACAAGAAAATCGAAGATCATCAACTGGGATCAGAAGCTCGTTAGCGTTCGCCAAGTCTTGATTTTGCTGTACGATGGGCCTTCTTGCCCGTCGCAGGTTTTTCGGACAGGACTGCCCAACCTAAGTTTTTAGGTCTGACATCGCACCAGTACGTTTCTCACCTGCGTTGCCCGCTACCCTTCAGCGACTTCTCGCGGCGGTATCGCCAGTTCTCCATCGGCAGCTTCAACCTCAACACGCGCATCAGCAGGAAGTTCCGCAATCGCCCCGGCAATCGCCATCAGCTTGGGACCTTTGCGATTCGCATCGATGACTTTGTGCATGTGCTCGGCCGACATGGTTTCCATCTCAATCAGATCGGCCGTCAGCTTTTCAAGCGTTTCCCGTTGAGACGTCAAAGTGTCGAGGGCAGTCCGATAGGCTTCGTCCACCAATCGTTTCACTTCGATGTCGATTTCTCGCAGGGTGGCTTCAGAGTGAATCGATTCCGAAACGATTCCACCAGACCCCGCAAGAAACGGTGATCGCTGAGCTTCGCTGTAATACATACGCCCCAGACGAGGGCTCATGCCAAATTCTGTGACCATGCGACGAGCCAAATCCGTGGCCCGTTGCAGGTCATTGGAAGCACCGGTTGAGGTTTCATTGTAAATCAGTTGTTCGGCGGAAATCCCCCCGAGCAGCACAGCCATGCGGCTCTGCAGTTCTGACTGTGTCAGTAGTTCGCGGTCATCTTCCGGAAGCTGCAGCATGTATCCCAGAGCACCCATGCCGCGAGGAATAATTGAGATCTTGTGGACTGGATCTGTATGCGGCAGACTGGCCGCGACAAGGGCATGCCCGGATTCATGGCAGGCGACACGACGCTTGACGTCTTCCACGATGATGCGAGAAGTTTTCTCGAGGCCGGCCATGACTCGTTCAATGCCCGCTTCAAACGACTTCATCGTCACCCGCTTGTCTTCTCGACGAGCCGACAACAGAGCCGCTTCATTCACCAGGTTCGCCAGATCCGCACCGACAAAGCCAGGAGTGAGCTTAGCCAACCGTTTCAGATCAACGTCGTCAGCCATCTTGACGCGTTTTGAGTGCACATTCAGGATTGCTTCACGTCCCTTGATGTCGGGGCGATCAACCAGCACATGGCGATCGAATCGTCCTGGACGCATCAACGCCGGATCCAGCGTTTCCGGCCGGTTTGTCGCGCCCATCACAATGACGCTCTGATCTGTGCTAAAGCCGTCCATCTCAACGAGCAACGCATTCAAAGTCTGTTCACGTTCATCGTGACCACCGGGAGCTCCACTGCCGCGCACTTTACCCAGCGCATCAAGTTCGTCGATGAAAATAATGGCGGGAGCTCGTTGCAGTGCCTGCTGGAACATATCGCGGACACGGGCAGCACCGACGCCCACGTACATTTCCACAAAGTCCGAACCGGAGAGACCGAAGAACGGCACACCGGCTTCGCCAGCAACAGCCTTCGCCAGCATTGTTTTGCCGGTACCAGGAGGCCCAACAAGCAGCACACCACGCGGAATTCGTCCACCCAGAGCCTGATACTTTTGAGGAGTCTTCAGGAACTCCACGACTTCTTTGAGTTCTTCAACAGCTTCATCAATCCCGGCGACATCATTGAACGTCACATTGACGTCTTCCTGTGCATAGAGCCGACCGCGGCTGCGTCCGAAAGACATCGCAGAGCCAGCCCCGCCAACTCGACGCAGTACGAAAATGAAGCCCAGAATGAACAAGGCAGTCACCAGAAGCATCGGGATCATCGACGTCAGTTCGGATGGCGGCTTGGCGGAATTCAGAACGACTCCTTTTGCATGGAGCAGATCTTCCAGCTTCGCGCGATTGTTCTCGGTGATCCAAGTCAGTGGCGTATAAAAACGCTTCACTGAGGTGACCTTACCCTTACGGATATCGTCGGCTGCCTTATCCTGCCAATAAATGGCGGATGAGCCCATCGAAACCTCGAACATGCAATCCTTGTTCAAAGTGCCGGTTTCGAGCCGATTCAGGAATTCGCTGTAGGAGATTTCTTCTCCACCAGTTCCTCGGCCCGCCACTGTAATGAAAACAGCGGCGAGAATACCGATCACCAGCAAATACCAGAACCCACTGTTCGATTGCCCTTGCCCCTTATCCTTGCGACTACTTTTTCCCGGCTTTCCGGGGCCAGACGCATTTTTGTCGGACAGGGGTTCCTGAGGACCAGCCATAGCTCTGTTACCAGTGAGAGAGTGCTGTGCTCGTCAAAAGCACGGGTTTTCCGGAATGCATCCGGCATTTTGCAACTGTAGGCCCGTTGTTCGACGTGGTCAACCAGACGAACCGGTTGAGTCTTATGCCAAAGGCCATCGGACCGGCATAATCCCCGCCTTCCGCAAAAACCTCCATGACCACCGCCGAGCCCCGAAGTCTCCGTCGAACGTACGGGGGTTTACCATCCGAGCCAATTGAACCTCGGGAACTCACGACATCAACGCTTGACAGTGCGGTTCAGGGGGGTAATGATCGGGCGCAAATAGAGGAATTCAAAAGCCTTTCACAGAGATTCCTTGCCGAATACCCCCCAAGGGCCACTCAGAGGTCAGTCATGTCAAAGCCGGATCGTCGCATCGATATTGAAGAAATCAGCGGAGTTACTGTCGCTCGTCTGCTGGAAAAGAAGATCCTCGACGAAGCCAATATTGAAGCGTTGGGACAAGAACTGTTCGCACTTGTGGATAAGGATGGCCGCAAGAAGATTGTTCTCGACTTCACGCTCGTGGAGTATCTCTCCAGCGCAGCGTTGGGCAAGCTGATTACCATGCATAAGAAAGTGACCACAGCCAAAGGTAAGTTGGCATTGTGCAGTATTCAGAAAGACATTCTGGACGTCTTCAAGATCACACAGTTGAACAAAGTTCTGACACTGTGCACCAATCTTGACGAAGCCCTCACCAAATTCTGACAGCTCACTTGCCCGCGTTAAGCGGGTCTCGTGGATCGT
>CANHVD010000121.1 GCA_947463775.1 Planctomycetaceae bacterium
GTTACCTTTACGACGGAGCCGTCCTCAGCAGGAAATCTCACCGCAGTCGTCACATCTAACAGCGTAAGCAGCGGCTCTCCTGTTCAGGTCGCCACGGTCATTCCAGACGTGATCAGCAACTCTGCGACCATCGGCGCCAACGCAACCACTTTACTGATCGATGGCGATGGCTTCGATACGACAGCTTCAAATAACACCGTGACATTTAACAACGGAGCTGCCGGCACAGTTGCATCAGCGACGGCAACTCAGCTGACCGTAACGCTTACCACGGCCCCCACGACAGCCGGAGCATTGGATGCAACCGTCGTGACGAATGGTGCCAGTGGCACGGCAACACAAGTTGCTACTGTTGCGCCGGTAGTGACCAGCAGTACGGCGTTTCTTGCAGCCAACGCCAACTCAGTCATCATCGCAGGGTTGGGATTTGACACAACTTTGGCCAACGATGGAATTACGTTCGATAATGGAGCTGTTGGATCCATCACAGCGGCCACTTCAACTTCGTTAACGGTCAGCCTGACAACACGCCCGGTAACCGCAGGTAGCTTCACAGCTGTCGTAACCAGCAACGGTGTCAGCAGCGGTGCTCCTGTTCAAGTGGCACTCGTGACACCAGTCGTTACGTCGTCAACTGCTCAGGTGGCGGCAAATGCGTCGACAATCACAATTAACGGTTTTGGATTTGACCCAACCGTCGCCAGCAATGCCGTCACGCTGAACAATAGTGCGGTGGGCACCATTACATCGGCAACACCGACATCGATGACAGTGTCGTTTTCAACGAAGCCTTCCACCGCAGGCAGCCTGACCGCGATTGTCACGACGAACAGCCAAAACAGCGGGAGCGCGACGCAAATTGCGGCGATCACTCCGGTGGTCACCAGCAGTACAGCAAGTCTCGCCGCCAATGCCGCGACGGTCGTGATCGCCGGGCTTGGTTTTGACACGACCGCTGCGAACAATACCATTTCGTTCAGCAGTGGAGCCGTCGGAACAGTCATCTCATCGACCGCAACGTCGATGACTGTTGGCTTTGACACATCGCCCGACACGATGGGCAGTTTGACCGCAGTCGTCACAACGAATAGCCTCGGCAGTGGTTCGGGCGTGCAGGTTGCTAACGTCAAACCTGTGGTGACCACCAGCACTTCGAATCTTCTGGCCAATGCCGCAACGATGACGATCAGCGGCTTTGGATTTGATTCAACGACACCATCAAATAACACAATTCAGTTCAACAACGGAGCCGTGGGGACCGTAACCGCAGCGACCGCGACGACGCTGACAGTCAGCTTCTCCACGAAACCCAAAGCTGCAGGAAGCCTGACGGCTATCGTTACGACCGGCGGACAAACAAGCGGCACTGCGGCTCAGGTGGCCACCGTTAAACCTGTCATCACCAGCAGTACAGCGTCTCTGGCGGCAAGCTCCAATACCCTGACGATCAGTGGCTTTGGATTTGACCCGATCGCGTCCCGAAACACTGTCGTCTTGAATAACAGCGCAGTCGGTACGGTGACCTCTGCGACCAATACATCACTGACGGTTACATTCTCAACTCGCCCGGCCACAGCGGGCAGCATGACCGTTATCGCAACAACCAACAGCCAGAACAGTGGTTCTGCGGTACAAATCGCGACAGTGACGCCCGTCGTTACCAGCAGCACGGCCGGCCTTCTGGCTAACGCATCAACGTTAACAATTAATGGATTTGGATTCGATCCAACGGCAGCAAACAACTCCGTGTCGCTGAACAACGGAGCGGTGGGTACGATTGCTTCTGCGACAGCGACAACACTCACGGTCACTCTCACGACAAAACCGTCGAAGGCGGGCAGCCTGACGGCCATCGTAACGACAAACACGGAGACAAGTGGATCGTCCACTCAGGTCGCCACAGTGACTCCTGTGGTCCTGGCTAACTCCGGCAACGTCCTCAGGGCTAGTGCCACAACGCTGACGATTATCGGGAGTGGGTTTGACACAACACTGGCCAACAACGCAGTCACATTTAACAACGGAGCTGTCGGCTCGATCTCTGCGGCAACGGCAACAACGCTGACCGTATCGCTGACAACCCTGCCAACGTCCGTTGGAAATCTTTCAGCAATTGTTGTCACAAATAGTGTGTCGAGCGGTGCATCAGTCGTGGTAGCGTCTGTTGTTCCATCCGTCACGGCCAGCACTTCAAACCTCACAGCAAACGCCAGCACGGTGACAATAACTGGTCTGGCTTTCAGTACAACCGCCTCGCAGAACACCGTTGTGTTCAACAACGGAGCAGTTGGCACTGTTACTGCCGCAACGGCAACGTCTCTGACAGTCACGTTCACGACTAGACCTGCAGCGGCCGGTAGCTTGACTGCTATCGTAACTACGAACACCAGGTCCAGCGGAGCAGCGGTTCAGATAGCCACAGTCACCCCAGTGATTACCTCTGCCAGCACAAATCTTGCGGCCAATGCCAGTTCAGTATCGATCAGCGGTTTCGGCTTTCATACCGTGGCGAGCAGAAACGTCATCACCTTCAACAACGGAGCGGTGGGTGTTGTAACGGCAGCAACCGCCACATCGCTGACGGTTACGTTTTCAATCAGGCCAGCCGCCGCTGGCACTCTTACTGCGTCAGTTACATCCAATGGTATCAGCGGCAGTTCTGCAGTATCGATTGCGGTCGTAAATCCAATTGTCACAACAAACACGACAGCTCGCCTGGCTGCGAATGCGAGCAGCTTGACCATCACAGGATCAGGGTTCTCCACAACGGCCGGTAACAATACCGTCGTTTTCAACAATGGAGCGGTGGGGACTGTCACTGCAGCCACAGCCACAACACTGACCGTGAACCTGACAACAGCTCCCACATCAGCCGGTAGTCTGACAGCGATTGTCACGACAAATGGTCGAAGCAGTGGGGCAGCGGTTCAGATCGCTACAGTCTTTCCTGTGGTCACAAGCAGCGTTTCGAGTCTGCTGGCCGACGCAACGACTCTGACTATCAACGGATTTGGATTTGATACTGCAGCTGCCAACAACACTATTGTCTTCAACAACGGGGCCGTTGGAACCGTAACAGATGCAACGACGACTTCCCTGACAATCACCTTAAGCACAAAACCAACCTCGCCAGTTGAACTGACAGCGATCGTGACCAGCAACGGAGTCAACAGTGGCGCAGCCATTCAGGTTGCAACTGTCTTCCCCGTCGTCACAAGTACCACGACACAAGTCGCAGCAAATGCCACATCCGTAACGATCAGCGGACTGGGATTTGATTCTACGGCAGCCAATAACATCGTGACATTCGACAATGGAGCAGAAGGTACTGTCACTTCAGCCTCTGCCACATCGCTGACCGTCACATTTACAACCAACCCGACTGCAGCAGGATCGCTGACGGCAAGTGTTGTCGCCAATTCATATTCGAGCGGTTCAGCCGTCCAGGTGGCGAATATTGTTCCGGTAGTCACCACTGAAACCTCCAATTCGATCAAGGCAAATACAAGCACTCTGACCATCAATGGCATTGGCTTTGATGCAACAGCCGGCAACAACACTGTAACATTCAACAATGGAGCAGTTGGGACGGTTGATTCCGCAACATCTACCACACTCTCCGTAACTTTCACGACATTGCCGGCCACCGCAGGTAATCTGACCGCAGTCGTGACGACCAACGGAAAGAGCAGCGGATCCGCTGTTCAGGTCGCGACGATTGTCCCGGTGGTCACCACCAGCAGTGCCAGCCTTGCGGCCAACGCCACTTCAATCACGATCGCAGGATTTGGCTTTGACCCTGTTGCTGCAAACAATACGGTCGTATTCAACAATGGAGCCGTGGGAACTGTGACGACCGCAACGGCGACGTCTCTGACACTCACACTCTCAGCGTCACCGACAACTGCCGGTGATCTGACGGCCGTTGTCACCACCAATACGCTTGACAGCGGGTCATCTGTGAAAGTGGCAACGGTCATTCCCGTCGTCACCAGCAGCACGGCGAATCTGACTGCCAGCGGAACATCACTTGTAATTAATGGATTTGGGTTCGACACAACGATCGCAAACAATATTGTCACGCTCAACAACGGAGCCGTGGGAGACGTGACTGCAGCCAGCGCCACATCGATTACTGTGACGTTCTCGACGAAGCCAGCAACGGCAGGTTCGTTGACCGCAATCGTGACCACCGGTGGAATCAGCAGCTCTTCAGCGATTCAGGTAGCCTCTGTAACACCGGTGATTACAAGCAGTACCGTGAGCCTTGCAGCTAACGTAACAACGTTAACAATCAATGGATTCGGCTTTGACCCGACCGCAGCCAATAACACAGTCGCACTAACGAACGGAGCCATCGGCACAGTCACGGCAGCAACAACCAAGTCGCTGACCGTGAATCTGACGACGCGGCCGACGGCAGCAGGTTCTGTGAGTGCAGTCGTGACCACAAACTCTCTGACCAGCGGTTCGTCCACTCAAGTTGCGACATCAGTACCCGTGGTAAGCATTGCTGCAACCAGTCTGGCCGCCGATCAGACTTCCATGACAATCAACGGTTTTGGCTTCGACACCACCGCCGCGAACAATACCGTTGTCTTTAACAATGGTGCTGTTGGAACGGTTACAACAGCGACCGAGACAGCACTCACGATCACCTTTTCTACTCGGCCCACAACTGCGGGTGATTTGACTGCCGTTGTCACGACAAACAGTATCAGCAGTGGAGCGGCCGTCAATGTTGCCACGGTGACCCCTGTTGTAACGACCAACACGGCACACGTTGCGGTGAATGCTGCAACTGTGGTTATCAATGGCTTTGGTTTTGACGCCGTCGCCGCTAACAACACTGTTGTCCTTAACAATGGAGCAGTGGGAACCGTCACTGCCGCATCCGCGACTTCTATTACTGTCACGTTTTCCTTCAGTCCCACATCCGGAAGCCTGACTGCTATTGTCACCACAAACGGGATCAGCAGCGGATCCGCGGTGCAGGTGGCGAATTCCCGTCCGGTCGTAACCAGCAGCATTGTGAACCTATCTGCTAATGCGACGACGGTCACCATCAACGGATTCGGCTTTAATCCTACGGCCTCACAGAATCTCGTAGCTTTCAACAACAATGCCATTGGCTCAGTCACCACTGCAACCAGGACTTCGCTGATTGTGACATTCTCAATCAGGCCAAGAACTGCTGGCAGCTTAACGGCAATCGTTGTCACAAACGGAATTGCGAGTGGCACGGCCGCTCAAGTCGCGACCATCGTGCCCGTCGTAACCAACAGCACCTCCAGCCTTGCCGCTACGGCAACTACTTTGACGATCTCTGGTCTGGGATTTGATCCCATCGCCAACCGCAACACGGTCACGCTGAATAATGGTGCCGTGGGCACAGTAACCGCGGCAACAACGACATCCCTGACTGTCACTCTGTCAACAAGGCCAACAACAGCAGGTAGCCTGACGGCCGTCGTGACAACAAACAGCATCAGCAGTGGTACGGCAGTGCAGGTAGCAACAGTCACACCAGTCGTCACCGCAGCCAGTGGTAATCTCCTTGCCAACGCGGCCACGTTGACGATTACTGGCTTCGGCTTCGACCCAACGCCGGCCAATAACACTGTCGTCCTTAACAGTGGAGCTGTGGGTACAGTTACTTCAGCATCTGCAACTTCTTTGACCGTAACGCTCAGCACGAGACCGATCGCCAGCAGCAACCTGACTGCTGTGGTCACAACAAACAGCCTGTCAAGTGGTGCGGCAATTAAGGTCGCAAACGCCGTTCCTGTTGTCACCAGCAGTACGACCGGGCTGGGTATCACCGCGACAACCTTGACCATTAACGGTTTTGGTTTCGATCCAGTCGCAAATCGCAACACGGTTGTGCTCAGCAATGGTGCCGTGGGAACCGTCACCACAGCAACTGAGACGTCTCTGACTGTGACGCTCTCAACTCGTCCAAACGTACTCGGAAGTATCACCGCGATTGTAACAACGAACACGATCGCCAGCGGAACTGCCGTTCAGGTGGCTAACGTCATTCCTGTTGTGACGAGCAGCACCGCAGGTTTGGCAATTAATGCAGCGACAATCGTGATTGCTGGAGCTGGTTTCAGTGCTACAGCAAATTCGAATACCGTCGTATTCAACAATGGAGCAGTCGGTACAGTTGCAGCAGCGACAACAACATCGCTGACCGTAACTCTGACCACCAGACCTACATCTGTTGGAAATTTGACAGCGATCGTGACAGTCAGCAGCGTGGCCAGTGGCTCCGCGGTGCAGGTCGCGACAGTACAGCCAGTCTTAACCACCAGTACTGCCAATGTTGCGGCCAACGCCTCCACCATTACGATCAATGGTTTTGGCTTCGATACAACAGCTGCTAACAACACTGTAACCTTCAACAACGGTGCCGTGGGAACCGTCACCACAGCGACCGCAACCGTTCTGACAGTGACGCTCTCAACAAGGCCTACATCTGTCGGCAGCCTCACGGCCGCTGTCACAACAAATGGCGTGAGCAGTGGCGCAGCAATTCAGGTGGCGACGGTCATCCCTGCGGTCACAAGCGGTACTGTCAGCCTGGCTGCCAACAGTAACACTGTGACAATTAATGGATTTGCCTTCGATCCGGTCGCATCGCGCAACCTTGTGGTCTTCAGCAACGGCGCCGTTGGAACGGTTACCTCTGCTACACAAAGGACTCTGACCGTCACTTTGTCCACACGACCAACTGCTGCTGGCAGCCTGACGGCTGTGGTTACGACAAATTCCCTTGCCAGTGGAACACCAGTACAGATCGCTAACGTAGTTCCGGTCATCACCAGCAGTACCGCAAACCTTGGAGCGAATTCTGCAACGATGACGATCAGTGGCTTTGGATTCTCCACAACAGCGGCAAACAACACAGTGACCTTTAATAACGGAGTTGTTGGCACTGTTACTACCGCTACGGCCAATCTGCTAACCGTGACTTTGTCGACAAGGCCAACAACCGTCGGGAATCTGACTGCTGTGGTTACAACCAACAGTCTGAGCAATGGTAGTGCGGTGCAAGTCGCAAGAGTTGTTCCAACAGTGACATCAAGCACAACCGCATTGGCGGCAGGAACGACCACTCTGACCATCGCTGGCTTCGGCTTTGATTCCACGATCACCAATAATTCGGTGAGCTTCAACAATGGGGCGGTCGGAATCATCACTGCTGCGACAACGACTTCGCTCAGCATCACATTCGCCGCATTACCAAACATTGCCGGACCACTGAACGTGGTGGTGACGACATCGTTCTTCAGCAGTGCCGCAACGGCAGTGGCAACAGTGTCGCCGGTCGTGACACCGACAACCAACAATATCGCGGCCAATGGCACCACTGTCACGATCACTGGCAGCAATTTTGATCCGACAGCCGCGAACAATACGGTCGTATTTGATAAGGGAGCTATCGGAACTGTGACTTCTGCCACAACAACATCGTTGACTGTCACCCTCTCAACAAGGCCGACAACCGCAGGCAGTCTGACCGCAGTTGTAACAACCAATGGCATGTCCAGTGGAACTGCAGTTCAGGTCGCCACAGTAACTCCTGTTGTCACCAGCAGCACCGTAAGTCTGGCTATCAATGCGACGACCGTCACGATCAACGGTTTCGGATTCGCTACGGTTGCGGGCAGTAATACGGTTGTGTTCAACAACGGAGCCGTGGGTACGGTCACCTCGGCTTCAGCAACCGCACTCACCGTGACATTCTCAACAAGGCCAGTTGCTCTCGGCAGCCTGACCGCAGTTGTCACATCCAGCTCATTGTCAAGCGGAGCGCCGACTCAGATCGCCACTGTCGCACCGGCAGTGACCGCCACAACGACCTCATTGGAGGCCAACGCATCCACTGTCACAATTACTGGTGCCGGTTTCAGTACAATTGCCGCGAACAATACGGTCACTTTCAACAACGGAGCCGTGGGAACAGTAACAACAGCCACCGCGACTTCACTGATTGTGACGTTCTCCACTAAACCACAGACCGCCGGAAGTTTGACCGCCGTGGTCACTACCAACGGAGCATCCAGTGGGGCCGCTGTTCAAGTGGCCAATGTAACTCCCGTAGTGACAGTCAGCACTACCAGCCTTGCCATCACTGCAACAACGATGACAATTACAGGCTTTGGTTTCTCGACGGTTGCTGCCAACAACAGAGTGGTCTTTAACAACGGTGCCATTGGCACCGTGACCGCCGCAACCGCGACGACGTTGACGATCACCTTCACAACTCGGCCTACTCGAACCGGGGCATTGACCGCAATCCTGACGACAAATCTGCTGGCAAGCGGTCTTGCAGTTCAGGTGGCCAATGTCATCTAAATGCTGCTGATCACGGAGATCGGAGCCCTTCAATCGGGCTCCGACCACATTGTCATCAGAGTCGACCAACGAAACGCTTGCATCATTTGGTGCGAGCGTTTTTCTATAGGGACAAAGCTAGAGTGATTTCGGACGTCGAGCCAGCGAGTCCCTGCTGATCAGTAATGACATCTCTTTTTACGCAAATGAAACAAACGGACGTCCATCCTCGAGAGTTCGAATAAGGACTGACTCGGCAAAGCTGTTATCAAAAAGTGCAAAGGCCAAAACGTCTGTTTGATCAGACAGAAGCTGGTAGGTTCCGGCAAGGAAGCGTTTTACGGTCCCCCGATCTCCGCTCACTACGCCCTCATAGTCCAGATACATCAGTCGATGATTCGGCAATGGCTCTGCGGCAATCGGTTCCCCGAGACACGGCTTCCTGAGTAGCCTCCAAGTCCGCGCGGAGTACTCTTCTTCCAGCAGCAGATCCCAATGCAGAAAGGGATGATCGTGCTCAAGGATCACGAGTCGCCGAGGCATTGATTCCCCTGCCACATTGAGTATTCACGCCAACCGAAGGCGATGATGATCGGCACAACAGCTCATCCGAACTACACGCCGCCTGTCTCATCAAACGAATCATTGATCGTCGTGCAGTTGGTCTTTCGGCTGATTCGCTTCAAAAGTCCCTTGAGAACTTTGCCAGGGCCGACTTCATAAAAGTCATCGCACCCTTCGCTCAACATCAGATTGATTGAATCTTCCCAGCGGACGGGGTTGAGCACCTGTCGGATCAGCAACTGACGAATTTCTTCCGGGTCCGTATGAGTCTGAGCATCAACGTTTGAGACCACCGGAATCTCAGGAGTGCGGATCTCGACTTCCGCAAGAACTTCCGCCAGCGCTTCATCGGCCGGACGCATGATCTCGGTGTGGAAAGCTCCCGCTACGGCCAGAGGAATTGCTCGGCCACCGGCGGCTACAGCCAATTCCGCAGCGCGTTCGCAGGCAGCGTTTTCGCCACTTACGACGAGATTCCCCGGACACAAAAAATTTGCAATCTGAATCGGACCTTGAGCAGACGCTTCTTTGCAGATCTGCTCAACCTGAGGACGCTCCATCAACAGAATGCTGACCATTCCGGAAGGAGTTGCATCGGCTGCCGCCTGCATCGCTTCGCCGCGGCGTTTGACGACTCTTAGCCCGTCTTCAAACGACATCGCTCCGGAAAATACCAAAGCTGTATACTCGCCCAGGCTCAACCCAGCCGCCATCTCGCAGGCCAGCACGATTTCCGGTGAGTCAGCTCGAAGCTTTTCCAATGCGGCCAGACTGGTCACAAACAAAGCCGGCTGACTGATGACCGTGGAATCGAGTTCAGATGCAGGACCTTCGAAACACAGCTTCGCAAGGTCGAAGCCCATAATGTCGGCTGCACGTTCGTAAAGATCGCGAGCCTTCGGATACTGAGCTGCAAGTTTGCGGCCCATCCCGACATGTTGGGCACCCTGACCAGGAAAGAACAAAGCAATCTTGGACATGAATTCTCCTTTGCGCAGCCAAACAGAGGCTGCTGCGACAGAGCGAAGTCAAATGCCGACGTGAATTGGTCGATCAGTCTACTGAGGCAGATTCTGTTGAGCCAGCAGGTCGGTGATTCGCGAATTGATGTGGTGGTTATCGATTTCGGTAGCCATCTTCAGAGCATTCCGAATCGATCGATGATCGCTGGAGCCATGACAAATGATGCAGACACCATCAATACCCAACAACGGAGCTCCACCGGACTCCTGATAGTGGAATTGATCCGTGAGCTTACCCAATGTCTGCTTCGCCAGATCACGCTCGGTCGACAGAGCCTTCATCATCGCGCCACCAACGGTCTTCAGGATGAATTCTGCCATCCCTTCGCTGACCTTCAGCACAACGTTCCCGACAAAGCCTTCACAGACGATGACATCTGCTTCACCGTGATAGAGACCGCGTCCTTCCACGTTGCCGATGTAGGTTCCGTGCAATTTGGAATTGGCCAGCATCGTGTGGGTATCGCGATAAAGATCGGTCCCCTTGCCTTCTTCGCTGCCGATATTCATCAGACCAATGCGAGGAGATTCGATGCCCAGCATTTCTTTGGCCCACACCGACCCCATCAACCCATACTGGGCCAGATGTTCCGGTCGAGCCGCAGGATTCGCACCAACATCAATCAGAATACATGATCCATTGATCGTTGGCAGACGCACGGCTATCCCTGGGCGCTTCACGCCTTTCAGGAAAAGACGAGTTCTCAGGCCAGCAGCGACGACTGCTCCGGTATGCCCTGCACTGACAACCGCCTGAACGTCCCTGGACGCCATCAACTGCCAGCAACGGACAATCGAACAGTTCGGCTTTTCGCGCAGCGCAACAGTCGGCTTCTCTTCCATTCCGACGAAACCTTCAGATTCAACAATCTGAATACTCGGAGGCAGAGAGCCGACTTTGGCGATTTCTTCTTCCAGTCGAGGACGATCACCAACCAGCAGGACTTCCAGGTTCGGGATTCGCTCAACGGCTTCAAATGCACCGACGATGTTCGGGCCGGGAGCAAAATCACCGCCCATCGCATCCAGGGCGATCCGCATGGAAGTTATTCCTCAACGCTTTCAACCAGTGTTCGGCCCTGATAATAGCCACACGTTGGACAAACAACGTGAGTTGGGGCCATCGTGCCACACTGTGGACACTTTGCCAATTGACGAGGCTTAATGGCATTGTGACTGTTACGCTTCCGCGAACGAGTCTTCGATTGCCTTCTCTTAGGTACAGCCATGACACTTCTTCCAAACGCAAACTTTGATCAGATACCAGTTTTCGAACACTTAATCGCCAATATCATGTGATCGCCACGATACCAAAACAGGCTAAACAGACGTTGTCAAAGCGACAAATCATGTTTTCCCTGTCAACTCGTCAAAGCGATTCGACGAATTTATTCGCAGCGAGGTATTGCTTTCGACATGGAGCACTTCAATCAGCAGGCTATTCCCGGGGAATTTTGCCCGCGGCTCGATACCAGCCCCTTTCGCCCATTGCCAGCGATGCTACATCAACAAACGACCGGCAAAAGTCGCCCGTAAGTAGAGAAGTTGACAAATGTGCAGGAGTTCGCAATGCGAATCGGGCATCGTGTCAAAGAGCAGGTTCGATGTCAAGAAGGAGTGCCGTTTTGCCCTCGGAATTCGCCCGAGCGACACAAGAACACTCAAAACTCTCCCATTCAGCCTCTCAAAGCACCGCCAACCCTGAACAAGAGCGACACGTGCATCACAGAGAATACGATGATGGCAATTCCCGCAGCCAAAATCGGCGCCAACATCACCAA
>CANHVD010000122.1 GCA_947463775.1 Planctomycetaceae bacterium
ACATCTCTTGGAAGTCCAGCAAGTTGAGCCGCTGAAATGTGCCCATCCTGAGGAAGTCGCCTGTCGGTGATATCCATCCCGGCGAGAACTTTTATTCGACTAAGGATGTGAAGAGCCTTCGCCGCTGGAACCTGAACAATGTCCTGAAGTGCACCATCAATTCGAAAGCGAATTCGAGTTCCCTCTTCGGCTGGATCAAGGTGGATATCTGTCGCTCGATGTGCAAAGCCTCGCTGCAGAATGACGTTAACGAGCGACGATGGCTCGACAACGCTGAGTAGTTCTGAGAGTTCTGCAGCTAAAGCAGAATTCCCAAGACGCGTTTCTTTGCGTGATGCAGGAAGTGGAGTGCGTGACTCAAGTTGAGACCCGGACGATCTTGGTGACGCATCTTCGGTATTCATGGGGAACGGCCACAAAAAGAGGATTCGAACTACTTTGCTGAGACTGGCTTAACGGTGCTCGCTTTTTCTTGCTTTGGTGCAAAATCTCGAAGTGATCGAAAAACACTGATCGGGTTGCCTCGAAACACCAGCGTCGACAGAACCATAATGCTCAGTAACACGGCTCCGGCTGACAGCTTTCGACGTATACCGTCCTCCTTAATCAGGGCGATCAGTCCAGTCGTCAACGCGGCAGATCCTAACAGCAATGCGGCCAACTGTGAGTTAACCCCCAGTATCGTCTCACGCTTCAGGAACATCGGAATCAGTGCTAACGCGGCAACAATCGAGAAAGGGACTGAGACGTAGACGAGTAAAGTTCTCTCTCGCTTTTCCACAAGAGCCGACTCTGACACACCCAACGAATAAGCCGCTTCTTCTCTGGTATCTGTGATTGTCCAGACGCGAGCCAGTCCTGAAGTCTTCAGCACCGATGTCACGTCCTCATGGGGGCTGACGACCGAAAACTGCCCCTGACGTTTCTGAGTAGATTTCCAGAGCCGAACAAGTCCCGCCACAACACCGCTATTGATGTACGTCAGGCGTGAAAGATCCAGTAACAGATTGGGGGCCGCGGCAAGTTCAAAGTTTGATATGGCGGCCGACACGGCAGCTTCAAGGTCAGCCCACGACAGTTTCGAAAGCAGTGGGTCGCATTGAATCGCGTTGTATCTCTTGTGAGCTTCGAAAGGAAACGGCTCCGTCGATTCTGATTGCTTAATGTTGGTCGATAAGCTCTTTGAAGGCCTCTCCCCGGGCTTCACCAAATCCAGCTCGCCGGTATCTTCCAATTTTAAAAATGCCAGTGCCGCAGCGCGAGACGGCATGATGCGCCAATGTTCAAGTAGTCCACTGATCTGCAAAGATTCCTTAACCGCGTCGCTCTCAGTGACGAAAATCAGATTCCGGGTTCGCGAGTCCAGTGATTTCCAAATTCGAAGCAGACTCGCAAGAAGCCCATCTGGTAGCCGAGTTAGCGTCGGGGCAATCACGACGACACTGCCGATGTTTGATTTCTGGATGAGTTCCAGAACGCGATTGGTCGCCCCTTCGATCTGCTCCCAGGGCATGTTGAGGAGTTCGTTTGTGAATTCAAGGTGGCAATACGAAGAGTGATTCTCGAACGAAAAACCGCTCATACCCCATCCCTCGGCGACGACTGAAAATCGGGAAATGACTTCGAGCAAAAAACTGGCGGTCTGGCCTTGCGACAACTGCAGTGCCTCAACACCCCTGGGCTCAGTTGCTTCCGCATTCTATGGATTGTATTCACACGTCGTTGGAGCGGACAACTCGCGACGTCCTCTGCTCCGTATCCCAGGAAACGTAAAAAGCCGCCCGAAACCAAATTTCGAGCGGCTTTTGTCTTCGTCAGACGTTGAGCAATCCGTAGCGTTGCAGTGTTGTACGAAGTGCTGCAAGCTGAGAATCTGTCAGCGGAGTCAGCGGCAGGCGAACTTCACCGCAATCACGCCCCAAAAGTTTCATGGCTGCCTTTACAGGAATTGGGTTCGTTGAAAGCCCAAGCATGTCGCGGCAAAGCGGGAATAGCTTGTGGTGCAACTCCTGTGCTTTAGCAATGTTGCCGGTCTGAAATGCGGTTACCATCGCCTTAACGTCCTGAGGAACGATGTTTCCTGCCACAGAAACAACACCGCTGCCGCCCAGGGCCAGCAATGGCAACGTAAGGCTGTCGTCTCCGGAAAGCACCGTCAGATCGGAAGCGGCCAGAATCTGAGACGCCTGGTCCATCGATCCCGTTGATTCCTTGATTGCCACGACACTTGGGCAGGTATCCGCAATCCGGCAGATTGTTTCGGGCTCCATATTCTTGGCCGTTCGCCCCGGAATGTTATAGAGAACGATCGGAAGATCAACATGCTCGGCAACCGCGCGATAGTGCTGAAAGAAGCCTTCCTGTGTCGGCTTGTTGTAATAAGGTGCGACCATCAACGCGCCAGTGGCACCGGCACGCTTCGCCGAAGCCGTCAAGCGGATGGCTTCTGCTGTGCTGTTCGATCCTGTGCCCGCCATGACTTTGATTCGTCCGGCCGCATGATCGCAGGTAATTGAAATTACTCGCTCATGCTCGTCATGTGACAGAGTTGGACTTTCGCCAGTTGTGCCGACCGGAACCAACCCATCCGTTCCGGCTTCAACGTGGAAGTCCACAAGAGCTTTCAGCATGCTCTCGTTCAGCGAGCCGTCGCTGTTCATCGGCGTCACAAGGGCCACTGTAAGTCCCGAAAACAATTCACCACGTCTTGCCATGACTCAATTCTTTGTGCGAAAACTCTGAGAGAAAACTTAATTGACTTCTAATTGCGGCTCCAATCTGAACCGCATTGATACCAACAATCGCTTTGACACCGCGTGTGCTGGTGAGGACTCACCTGAAAAGACATTCAGCCGATGTTTCTACGGCCTTCAATTGCAACCTGCAAACGAATCAGCCCCGTTTTCGCCAGTCGATCCCGGAAAGACTGGCCAGTGCCAGCATTAACGCATGAGTCCCGTTTCTGCCAAATCCCTGCGCCTTTACCGCCAGGTAAAGTTGTTGACCAAGGGCCAGACCCGGCAGGGAAAGCCCCATGCGTCGTGATTCCTCCAGAGCAATCCCCATATCCTTAATGAAATGCTCGACGAAGAAACCGGGATCGAAGTTGTTGTCGATGATGCGAGGTCCCAGATTTGACAGCGACCAGCTTCCCGCAGCACCGCTGGAGACCGACTTCAAAACGGTTGGCAGATCCAGCCCGGACTTGTATCCGTAAAGCAGCGCTTCACAAACACCGATCATGCCTGTTGCAATCAGGATCTGGTTGACGGTCTTCGTGTGTTGTCCCGAACCCGCTGGTCCCTGATGCACGATGGTCTTGCCCATGGCTTCCCACATCGGCTGCAAGGAACTTACGACGTCTGCGTCTCCACCAATCATGATCGAAAGAGCGGCATTGCGAGCACCGATGTCTCCACCGGAAACTGGAGCATCCACGCTGTGCACACCCGCAAGCTTCGCGGCTTCGTAGATCTCAATGGCGAGCGATGGCTGACTGGTTGTCATGTCAACCAAAACAGTTCCCGGCTTTGCCCCTGCCAGAGCCCCCTGCTCTCCCAGCATGACTTCTCGCACGTCAGCCGGAAATCCCACGATGGAGAAGATCACGTCTGAATTCTGAGCAACCTCTTTTGGAGTCGCGGCCCATGTCGCTCCCCGAGAAACAAGGGCTTCGGCCTTCTGCTTAGTTCGAGAATAGACAGTGGCAGAAAAGCCCGCATTCATGAGATGCCCGCACATGCTGGATCCCATAACCCCGGTTCCAATCCAGCCAATCCGAGTTTTCCCGGGTACAACTTGAGGGATCGCCATGACTTTGTTCCTGAAGAACTATTAATCAAACATTTCTTGCGCCGTACCCTTTTCGGAGTCGGCGCATCATCATCAGAACCGAGAAGTATACCGGTTATCGCGGGATCTTCCACAACGCCGTCCATGTCTCTTACACTTCGCAGATGCCAGATCCTCCACCGTCAAAACGCCGACAACGCCTGACGTCCAGTCATCCTGCAGACGGTTTCTCTGCTGCGACGCATTCCGACGACAGCGTTTTGCAAGCGGAACCGGAACCTTCCGTGCCCTATGCGGAATTGCATTGTCGTACAAATTACTCCTTTCTTGAGGGGGCTTCCCACGCTGACGAACTTGCCGCGCGGGCGAAGGAACTGGGACTTCACTCATTGGCGGTCACGGATCGAAATTCCCTCGCGGGAGTCGTCCGGGCTCATGTGGCGGCAAAAGAAGCGGGGTTGCGGCTGCTGATCGGTGCGGAAATCGTGCCGTCGGACGGTCCTGCTCTGGTTCTACTGGCTTCAGATCGAGCGGCCTATGGTCGGCTTTCGAGATTGATCACCGTTGGCCGTCGTCGCGCACCCAAAGGAGAATGTCGTCTGACTGTGAACGACGTTGCCGAACATGCCGACGGACTCATCTGTTGTGTTCCTCTGAGTACAGAAACGCGTCTGCGATTCGAACGCCGCTTTCAGCCGGAGGTGCCCTGCACCGTTGCAGACCACGATCTCCTCAAGCTTCGAGAAATTTTCTCTGATCGCTGTTACGGTCTAGCGGAACTTCATAGCGGTCCGGCGGACGAGATCCTGTTGCAGCGTTGGTTGCAGCAAGGGATGACATGTCGTCTCCCGATCGTGGCAGCGAATGATGTGCATTACCATGTCGCCCGGCGTCGCGCACTACACGACGTTGTGACCGCCATTCGCTGCTCACAGTCGCTTCAGTCGCTGGGGCATGAATTGTTTCAAAACGGCGAGCGCCATCTGAAGTCCGGCAGTGAACTCAGCGAATTGTTCGGTGGTCGGACGGATCTGATCGAGCGAACTCTTGAAGTCGCCGACCGTTGCCGCTTCTCGCTCGATGAACTGCGTTATGAGTACCCTGAAGAATTGATTCCATCAGGTGTTTCTCCGATCGAACATCTGGCCGGACTCACATGGGCTGGCGCGGCGAAGAGATATTCCGAAGGTGTCCCGCCGAAGATTCGCGATCTGATCCAGCATGAACTGACTTTGATCGAAGAACTTCATTACGAAGCCTATTTTCTGACGGTTTACGATCTGGTCCGATTTGCTCGTGAACGCGGGATTTTGTGTCAGGGACGCGGCTCGGCGGCAAACTCCGTAGTCTGTTTTTGTCTCGGAGTTACCTCGGTCGATCCCAGCCGTATTGATGTTCTGTTCGAGCGATTCGTCAGTCGAGAACGCAATGAAGCGCCGGATATCGACGTGGATTTTGAGCACGAGCGTCGAGAAGAAGTGCTTCAGTATCTTTTCGATCGCTATGGTCGCGATCGGGCGGGAATGACTGGGGCTGTGATCACGTATCGCCCACGCTCGGCAATTCGTGATATCGGCAGAGCGCTTGCTCTGTCGAACGATCGAATCGACAAATTGGCCGGACAGATGGAACATGTTGATCGCGCGGAACTGTTCCCGGAGCGAATGCGCGAAGGCGGAGTGGATCCCGAATCAAAACTTGGACGTCGCCTGCTGGAGCTACTGAACTCATTGCTGACATTCCCTCGACATCTTTCGCAACATTCCGGTGGCATGGTGATGTCACGCGGACTTCTGAGCGAACTAGTCCCCATTGAGAATGCGTCCATGCCGGGGCGAACTGTCATTCAATGGGACAAGGATGATCTCGATGCACTGGGGTTGCTGAAAGTCGATTGTCTGTCGCTGGGAATGCTGAGCTGTATACGGCGAGCGTTCGATCTGATTCAGAAACATCACGGTCGCACATTAACGTTGGCGAATGTGCCGTCAGAGGATCCTCAGGTTTACGACATGGTCAGCGCGGCCGATACGGTTGGCGTGTTTCAGATCGAAAGTCGCGCGCAGATGAGCATGCTGCCGCGACTGAAGCCTCATTGCTTCTACGACCTGGTGATCGAAGTCGCGATCGTGCGTCCAGGACCGATTCAAGGGGACATGGTTCATCCTTATCTGCGGCGCCGTGCTGGAGAAGAGCCGGTTGAGTATCCCAACGCGGCCGTGCGATCAGTGCTCCACAAGACTTTGGGAGTGCCGATCTTTCAGGAACAGGCGATGCGCCTGGCGATTGTGGCGGCTGGGTTTACTCCGGGAGAAGCCGATCAGCTTCGCCGCGCGATGGGGGCGTGGCGGAAAACGGGTGTTATCGCGAAATTTCATGAAAAGCTGGTGACGGGAATGATCGAACGAGGATACGACGGTGAATTCGCCGAACGTGTCTTCAAGCAGATCAGCGGTTTCGGAGAGTATGGGTTTCCGGAATCTCATGCCGCCAGTTTTGCGCTGCTGGTTTATGTGTCATCGTGGATAAAACGCTACTACCCGGCTGTCTTTGCCGCTTCGTTGATCAATAGTCAGCCAATGGGGTTTTATGCTCCCGCACAACTTGTTCGCGATGCTCGCGAGCATGGAGTCATGCTCCTTCCGGCTGACGTAAATGCCAGTGACTGGGACTGCACTTTAGAAGCTCAGAAGCAACCTGCAGATCCTGGCAAATCCCCATTTTCGCATCGTGATCAGTCTCATGCCCTGCGGCTTGGGTTTCGTCTGCTGCGAGGTTTTTCGGAAGAGTACGCAAGGACGATCGAAGAGACTCGTCGGCGTGGCGGGCGATTTCAGTCGCTGGAGGAATTCGCACGTCGCACACAGCTCAGTCGATCTGTTCTGCAATTACTGGCTCGTGCCGATGCGTTTGCTTCCCTTGAGATTGATCGCAGGAGTGCCTACTGGAAATCTTTGCCATCGCGCGATCGGTTGCCTTTGTTCGATGATGAACGAATTCCCGCTGTTGAAGACGCTGCTCCGGAACTTCCGGAGATGTCAGCTCAGGATGAAGTCGTGGAAGATTATTCATCGGCTGGCCTGACGCTGCGAAAACATCCCGTGAGTTTTCTTCGTGAGCAGCTTATCCTGCTGAAGGCTGTCACGTCAGAGCAGCTGAGTGAACTGGAGCCGGATCGTCGAGTCAAAGTGGCCGGTTTGGTATTGATGCGTCAACGTCCGTCTACTGCCAGCGGCATCACATTTGTAACGCTGGAAGATGAGACAGGAATTGCCAATCTGGTTGTGTACCCATCCGTTTGGCAGCACTTCCGTCAGACCGCGCGTTTTGCATCCGTTATTCTTGCGACAGGTCGTTTGCAACGAGAGGGCGATGTCATCCATGTGGTTTGTGAGCGACTGGATGATGTCAGCAAGATGCTGGCGCAGATCGATTCGAAGTCCCGGAATTTCCGCTGATGCAACGAACAATTTTGGGGCTGCCATTAGCCGGAGCGCGTTAACGTCCGGTTTGTGGAATTCTGCTTTCAGTATCACGTCCCTGCATCCAATATCTGCTGAGCTGGATTCAGTCCGGTCAGCGTTTCCCACTTCGCCATTAATCTCGAAAAAACAGACGTGGGCTGCGAGATCTCGAATCGTCGGCCGTCGATTTGGCTCACGGGCAGCAGGCCGACCGGAGTTGATGACAGAAATGCTTCGTCGGCCGACGATAACTCATCAGCAGAAATCTGCCGCCGACAAAATGGGATCTGTAAAACCGACGCCAGTTCCTCAACAACCTCAGAGCTAAGACTCTTCAGGATTCCTCGGTCGGGCGTAGAGATCTTTCCGTCAATTACGAGGAAAAAACACGATGTGCTGGTCTCTGTGATGAATCCGGCGTGATCAAGCAGCAATGCTTTACTTCCCGGTTCAAGCCTGGCAGCCTGTTGATCGGCCAGCCACCAGTGTAGTCGGTTCCGAACCTTATGTTCTACTGGAAAGCAGTCATCAGGAATCTGTCGAACATCGGGAATTCGCAGCCGCACACCATGCTGAAGACCAGAGTGCCACAATTGGAATGGCAGCACAAATGTGTGGATCACCGTTGTCGACTGATTAGCAAGACCAGCCAGATAAGTGGGGTTCGAACCGGCTGTCGAAAACAGCACGATACCGAGGTCCTGGTTCTTCGAAATCAGTGAGGCATTGTGTCGAATTATCTCTTGCGCCGCCGTGGCTAGTTCCTCACTGCTCCAACGCCGAGGAAACCCCAATGCGCTGAGCGAATTTGTCAGCCGGCCAATATGCTGATCCAGTCGAAACGGTCGATGATGATAGGTGCGAGCCATCTCCGTTACCGCCGCGCCGGCCACAACACCAAGATCCCAGACAGGAAGACCTGTCTGGGAAAATGGCTGCAGAAGTCCGTTGATCCAGGCAAGTGGTTCAGACATGAGAACTCAACAGATCCTTCAATAGATCTCCACTGTTTCTGCGACGGTGGACAGAGGAAATAGCCCTCACCGCGATGGAAGAGAGGACAATTTTCAGTTGGTTCCTCGTCGAAAGTAAAGCCAGTTACTTAGTGGTTAACATTCGACGCTGGGCCAGTTTGGACGACATGGCAAACCCAATGATCAACGCTAACTGCACGCCAGCAAAGACCCCAAGTGCGAGCAACCGGCCTTCGGTAAATCCATAGGTATGAAGTCCGGCCTTTAGCTCGTTAACACCAAACCATGACCATGCTGTCACAATATTGCCGACCATAGCCAACACGGCCGTGCCATAATCGTTGACCATTTTGTCCCAGCGAGCATGCAGGATCACGGCATTCCAGAGGACGATCAGCATGGCTCCGTTTTCCTTGGGATCCCAGCCCCAGAACCGTCCCCAGGAATCGTCAGCCCAAAGTCCGCCAAGAACGGTACCAACCAGACTGAAGAACAACGCAAAACACAAAGTCCCATAGACCAGCTTTCCGCAGTCCTTGAGTTCCGCCGAAAATGTTGATGCATTCCCGCCGGGAGCGAGTGATCGCCCGAGAATCGCCTGGACACAGTAGAATAGTCCTATGAATCCTGCGAGGAACGTTGCCGCATATCCGAGTGTGATACAGACCACATGAGTTGCCAACCAGAACGTCGTATCCAGAACAGCCTGCATTACGCCCAGAGTGTCCCCTTCATCTCGCGCCAGATAATGGGCGATGACCAGTGAGCCTGCACCAACAGACGCTCCCAGAATATTGCCAATACCGTTCTTCATGACGAGCTCTACAACGAACGAGGCAATCACAACTGCCCATCCGATAAAGATGGCAGACGAATACAGATTGGTGACCGGCGGGCGTCCGGAAATCTGCATACGCATGACCAGCGCCAAGGAATGCAGAGCGAAGGCCAGAACCAGCAGGAACAGACTCGTGCGACGAAGTGTTGTGCCAAGGAACAACCAGCCCATAAACGAGAACACGATCACCATGACATACGGATATGTGGCCTGCATGAAGGGTTCAAAGAAGTTGAACCAGGCTTCTTTTCGAACGGTTGCCATGTTCACATGAGGCACGGTTCCGGAGTCAAGCATTTCGCGATAGCTGCTGACTGCGGTATTGAATCCCTCAACGTCGCCAGCCTGCCATGTCTTCAGCAGCGTCGCGACGTAGCCTGAAGTCTTATCGAAGGTGTCTGAGCACTCTCCGCCGGGCAACAGGTGGGCTGCTCTCTTGTGGAGATCGTCCCATACAAGTTTTGCCAACTCGACATTCATCGCATTTGCCAGAGACGGGGCATCATCCGAACCCAGCTTCTGCAACTTTGTGCGAATCTCCAGCAGACGTTTGTCCTGCGGATCTGATTCTGAGATGACAGAAAAGACTTCAAATAACTCTGAAGAAATACGTTCTGATGCGATTTCGCGAGCCTTTTCCGGCGGAACGGCGGCGGCAATTTGTTCTGCCGTGCTGCCCGATTCGGCAGCAGAGATCAGCCCGAGAATTTGTCTCAGAAACGTGTCATCGACGCGTGCAATAGCTTCTGCAGCTCGTTGTTGAATGACCTTTCCATCTGTTGTTTCCTGCTGAGTTTCTCCGCTGCCGCCGCCCAGGATTTTGTAGCTGCCAATCACTGATTTTGTAACCAGCTCCTGAGGCAACTTGTCCTGCATGTAGGCATTAAACTCGTCCCACGTTGAGAGCTGATTTTGCTTCATCTGCTCATTCAGTTGACGCACAGCATTTGCGCCGACCAGAGTTTCCCACGATCGCTGTTCATCACTTGATCCGGTTGGAACGGCCATCACAGCGGGCTCGTTCCCCAACAGACGCAAAATTCGCCAGCAGTCGATGTAAGAACCCAGTAAACTGTCTGAGTTCCGCATCAGGAACATCTGCGAAAGCTGATCAATCCTACTCACTGTTTCGAACAATCCTGAAACTCGACGCTCCAGTGTCGTCAGTGAGTTTTCCTGCTTGTCACGCTGCTTCTGGCGAGCCTTCTGCAGAATTGAATCCAGCTCTTTAATGTTCTTCTGGATCTCAACCATCGAATAGGTGAGCCCACCGCGTTTTTCCAGACCCAGCAATGACAAAACCTGATCATCATCAATCTTGATGATTCGATGACGAGCGGCCACTTCTGGTCGGCTGACGACATCCAGCAACCATTGTACAGCGGGCCGACGACGTACCATCAGGGAACGCATTCTTGATTCCACTGCGTCTTTTCCAGAGGAACTGACAGTGGCCATCTTTTCGATCCACTCGGTATATGAACCCTCGAACTTCTCCAGTTCTGCCACCGGTACATTCGGCCATGCTTTACTGAACTCAGTCAGGATGTTCTTCCGTTGCTTCGGCTCACCGAGTTCCGCCGACTCAAGCTCCCCTTCAAATCCAGACTTGTGGGAATTCACAAGCAGTTGTGTTCGAGCAACCGAATCGATCGGCTGAGCACGGCCGCTCCATGCGATCGGCAATTGCGCGAAGCCATACAGATTCATGGTGCTCGGATCTTCTTTTGGAGGGCGAGCCTTACTTCCCAGCCACGCCGCAAAAATCAATGCGATAACCAGAGGAATCCAGAGCGATTCAATCAGAGAAGGCTTCTCCAGATTCGTCACCAATGCAGCATCTGCAACCTTTGCTGGCGCAAATCCCGGACGATCGAGGAGACTTGAGGAGCCAACGCTTGACGTCTGTGCTTCTGGAGCAACTTTCTTTGCTGTCCGTTCTGTTTTATCAAGGAACCGGAATAGAGTCTGTCCGAACTGAGCAAACATGCCAAAGGACACAATCATGCAGGCGATGTAGGGCAACATCCAGCCAGTGTTGTTCACGACCGATATCGTCGACGCTTCCTTTCCGTCTTCGAGTGCCTGGAAGCCCGACTGATAAAATGTCTCACCCTTGTACCGCAGAGGATTGTTCATCCACAAAGTAAACTTGTCTGTCGATCCATCATTCGGATTGGTGATTTCAATCTCTGACCGATAGTCACGCGGCGTCGCAGTCCCGACGTAATTCGTGCGGCTGACGTCAACCAGCTTGACCTCGTAAGGTTTATAGTTGCGCTGAAATCGCAGGTAGAAGAAGTAGTCCTTGCCATCAACCGTGGCTTTTTCCGCGAGCGGCGCGCCGCGCAGTTCGCTGACGTTCTGAGCCACCAGCATCGTCTGCAGAACTTTTCCACCATCGCGGCTCACCACGTCGATATAAATGGCGCTTTGATCGTGTGAGTCATCCATCCCTGTGACGGGCTCAAGTCGTTCGGGAGCAGCAAACGATCCCAAGCCGGCATCGGTTCGCAATTTGTCACCAGGAATCAAGCCCCGCAATCGACTGTTGCGCTGAAACTCACGGACAACTACATCA
>CANHVD010000123.1 GCA_947463775.1 Planctomycetaceae bacterium
GGCTTTCGAGTTCCTGCACCTTTGCCAGACGTCTTTTGTGTCGTTCCGCCCCGGTGAACTCAGCAGACAGAAATGTCTGAATCAGCTCCCACGCCAGCGCTGGTCCGATCACTTTTCCACCGAGGCAAACGATGTTCATGTCGTCATCTTCCACGCCCTGATGTGCAGAGAACACGTCGTGTATGAGAGCGGATCGAGCGCCGGAAACTTTGTTCGCGGCGATCGACGCGCCAACGCCACTGCCGCAGAGTGCTACGCCACGTTTCACTTGCCCGGAGGCGACGGCTTTGGCCAGAGGGATGATGAAATCGGGGTAGTCGTCGTCTGCATTCAACTGGTACGCCCCGAAGTCCGTCACTGCGTGCCCAGATCGTCGCAATAAATCCGCGATCTGTTCTTTCAGCACGAACCCTCCGTGGTCGGCCGCGATTCCAACAAGCATGGAACATTCTCCCGAGACTTCCGAGCCATGGTTACGAAGAGTGCGAGCTGCGACGCCTGATGGTGGGCATCTTCCCCAAGCCAGCTCGATGAACACATCCGACCGTCGATCGTTATTCAGGCTACATAGCGGCTGCAACGGGTTGATCCACCAGAAACAGTTCGGAATCCTCTGCGCCAAATTCGCCGAGTAGGATCTTTGCGCGTTCGACTTCTGAGGGTGTTCCGTGCACAACCATAAGAAACTCGCCCGACTTGATGCTGGCTTCGTATCTGACGATGCTGTTGTTTGGGATTCCGATGCTCATCAAGGCCGCTCCCAGAGCGCCGAATCCTCCGGCCACGGCAGCGGTTTCCACAGCTCCGACAATCGCGGCAACAAACGGCCCGGCGACAAGCACCGGGCCGATGCCCGGGACGAGGAACATTCCCGACCCAAACAGCAAACCCCAGAAACCGCCCCAAAAGGCTCCCTGAGTGCCCCAGTACAGCATGCGGTCGCCGACGTTGTAGTAGCCGACTACATTTTCCTGCGTGTGACACCCCTTGCCAATGATCGACAGCAACTTCATATCGAAGCCCGAATGCTGCAGTTGTTTGACCGCTTCTTCCGCCTGTGAGTGTGTTTTAAAGGTCGCGACGACGCTGTTTGTGAAACTCTTCACCTGCGAATTGGGTTTCATTTTCATTTGATCACGTCCTTCGTTTGAGGCATAAAAAAAGCCGACGTGACAGAGCACCCAGAGGTACTCAATCACGTCGGCTTACTTGAAAACTGGCGGCTCAAACATGAGCGGCCATTTGTGGAGTCGTCCGACGACCAGGAACTCTACACCGAATAAACATCTGCGGTGTCTGCCTGTGATCTTTACAACAGCCGAAACTTTAGCAACGCCAATCATCGACGTTTGAAGGAATAGCCGGGAATGACATGAAAGTCTTCAGCGTCCAGCTTTTCGTGTAGCGAAGGCTCAGGAAATCTTCTCGTACGCACTCTTTGCGCGTCCGGCCTCCGTCAATCACACGGCTCGATCGATATTCCGTCCCATCGACACAATGCTCGAAGATCCACACGACTGGATCGACAGAAAACTGACGGGATTGTCATCTGAAGTGAGCCGGCTATCGTGAAGACGGCGAGTTTGGATTTCATGTCTCGCCGGAATCAGATGAATCGGAAGACATTTTGAATCGCGATGCAGCGCAAGGCTGACAGCGAGGTGAAAAATAAGCCGATGCGATGCAGACCTGAAAATGGTCTGCGTTGTGTCGGCTTTTTTATCGCCTTGAATGTGCCGAACTCCGGTATTGTGGATGGTAAGGCGGTACTGAGTTTCTGAGACTTCGATCGTCTCGACCTGAAAGCGATATCCGCAACTTGTTCCCGCCGCTCGGATCCGGATCGAGTTTTTGAAACCGTGCCCGGTCGTGACCCATCATGATCATCACATAAAACGCGGTCGCCTGGTTTTCGAGCGGCGATTCATGAGGCCCTGTCGGGGTCAAAGCTTCGGGCTGGTCCACTTTTCGAAGAAGCTGAATTCGCCGTCGGTGGGGGTTACTCGTTTCTATAGCAAAGCACTGATGACTTTCCCGTGATCAGAAGCCGGCGCAATAGCACCAAACTCAGTACGAAACTCATGAGCCGGATCGAGGCCAAGGCCGGTCAGGAGTGTGGCGAACAGATCCGGGACGGTCACTTTGTCGCCAGCGATTTCGAGGCCCGTTTCGTTGGTCTGCCCCACAACCACTCCGCCCTTGATAGCCCCGCCGCCAATGACGACGGGAGTCACATTCGGGAAGTGGTCACGGCCGTTGTCGGAATTGATCTGCGGAGTGCGACCAAATTCGCCCATCCACACGACGAGTGTTTCGTTCCACAATCCGCTGGATTGCAGATCATCCAGCAGAGCGCTCCACGGAGCGTCAATCTGGCCGCAAAGTTCAGCGACGGAGTTGAAGTTGTCCGCATGCGTGTCCCAGCCATCGTGCTGGATTTCGACGAAGCGCACTCCGGATTCCAGAAGGCGTCGAGCCAGCAAACAGCGTCGTCCGAATTCGCCGTCGCCATATCGCGAGCGATCAGATTCAGAAGAGTTGTCGACGTCGAGCGCTTTCACAAACGGAGTCGTCATCATCCTCTCAATGCGCTGCAGTGTGGCTCGACGACGGTCGAGGCCGGAACCCAGATGGCTTTCGTCGAACTTCGTGCTGAATTCTTCAAGGAACTTCATTGATCGACGCTGGCGTCGAAGGCCAGCGATCAACTGCACTGCGGCCGCTGGATCTTCGACAGCAAACGGAGCGTGGTCCGGGCCCATGTAGGCAGGTCCAAGTCCCTTGCCGCCCACAGAAACGAAGAGTGGAAAATCGGCTGCGGGGCTTTCATGTGACACGATTGATCCGAGCGTCGGTCTGGGGAACGCCTGAATCAGAGGATAGCCCGTGTGCATGATGTATTGGCCTCGATCATGATCGGCTTCGGGAGACGAAAGATTGCGGATGAGGCTGAGTCGATCCATCCTTTTGGCGATCTCCGGGAAGTTCGATGCGATCTCGATGCCCGGAACACTTGTCGCGATGGATGTCGTCGGACCGCCGGTCGCTTTGCCGGGCTTTGGGTCAAACGTTTCCATCTGACTGGGGCCTCCGCCCATCCACAGAACGACGCACCGCTTGACTGCGCCGGTGGGTTCAGCGGCGAACAGCGAGTCGCAGGCATGCTTCATCGCGAACGCGAAGACACCGCCAAGGGAATGGCCAAGGAACCGACGTCGGGATTGGTGAAATTGCATGGAAGTCATTCCGAATGAGGATGGTTAAGATTCCGTCGGCGGAGCGATGGGCGTACCGTACACCCGTCGCTCCGCCGACGGGATTGCCGCACAACCTGGGAAAATCCAGTTAATGATTAAACGCAAACTCGCTCGAATGCAGCAGCACGAAGCTGACTTCGTCGAGCGAACGTCCTGAACACTTTTCAAGTTCTTCCGCCGTCGGTTGTCGACCGAGGAATCGCACGAATAATTCGTCCACAGATTTCGCCGGGGATTTGACAGGATCGACGAGTCGCGCCATCAGGCCCTGAACTGTTTCCCGATACTCCCACGTCGAACTGTAGTCAGCGTTGAGGTCGTCGCCGAGAAATGCTCGCACAAGTTCGTTGCGTTCATTGGGCTTCGCAGTCTGACTGGTCGCAACACACATGGATTCATACCACTGCTCCGGTGTCAGCGGCTTGATTGTTCGCACGGCGAAAAGTTGCTGCCGCGTTTGATCGTCCTTAGATGCCGATGAGTCTCGCTGGTAAGCCTGAGAATTGCAGACCAGACGAATCATGTGCCGCATATCAAACTTCGAAGCACGCGCCTCATCGGCCAGAGCTTCCAGCAATGCCGGTACCGAAGCCGGATTGGAGGCATTCACGTCATCGACCGGATGCACGATGCCTCGGCCGAGAAAGTGGTACCACAGGCGATTCGAAAAATTGCGAGCGAATGGGCGGCTGCGAGTCAGGAATAGTGCAAACTCAGCACGCCACTGAGTCGTCTTTGGCTCCGCTCCGGTGAGAAAACGCGGGCGTTCGTCGCCACTGCCGACATCTCTCACGACGTCAATAAGTCGCACGTTGCTGGCCGACACATCCTGGCGTTCAGTCGCCTCGAAGAAACGATTCATCCGTTTGAAGTCTACCTGAGTCCACCGGTCAAACGGATGATCATGGCAGCGAGCACAATCCAGACGGACTCCGAGAAACGCTCGTGAAACCTTGACGACAGGTTCGTCCGGATACCGCAACAGAAAATTGACCGGGCCGTCAAACGCAGATTCACCGGTGCTCGTCAGCAACTCTTCGACGATCCGATCGTAAGGACGATTGGTGCGAAACTGCTCATGCAACCATTGAGCCAGCGTATCACGGTCCGCATTGTTGTCTTCATAACCGAAGAGTTGTGTGGTCCAGAGGTCCCCCCAGAATTTTGGGAACTCAGGAGATTCCAGCAACCGCTCGATCACTGCCGAACGGTCAGGACTGGCGAGGAACGCTGACCGTTCTTCCATCGTGGGAATTCGGCCGACAAGATCCAAACTGATTCGTCGCAGGAATTGTTCGTCACTGCAGATTGGCGATGGCTGAATTTTTGTTTCGGACCATGCCGATTTCAAAATCGCATCCACCTTCGTTTCAGCAGTCTCCCCGGAGTACGCGATCGCCGGAATGAGGGTTGCGAGAATAATGATGAGCTGTCGCATGGACGTATATCCTTGACCCACATTGCGGAACTGAACGGACGAATCATGAAAACATCCGAGCACAAAGAGTCCCCGTAGTCGGATTCGTGAGAATTCTGGAGTCGGCTGGATTTCAGTCGAGGAGTGACGCAGGAGCCTCTCGAGCCGTTTGCAACAGCCTACGATTCTGCAGCTGCATCCAATCCCGTCGGCGGAGCGACGGGTTTGCTGTAGTCCCGCCGCTCCGCCGACGGGATGTTCGCGATGCGCTGATCAAAAATCGGTCTTCGACAACTGTTCTTCCAGTGCTGCGGCTTCTTCGAGAATGCCATTGATCTCATCTCCGGCCCAGTCGAACAGCTTCAAGCCCTCGGCCGCTTCTTCAAAATGAGCATCGAACCAGAGTTGCATGCCATCGACATCCGGCCGTCGCGCGGAGCGTTCCACCAGGTCGTCCAGAATCAGCTTGCCGGTCAGAGTTTTCATGGCAGACGTCATTTTCTTGTCGGCCAGCTTCGATGCGAATTCATCGATCGTGCGACCTCGACGCCGGACGTCGCGGAACTCGCGAAAGAAATCTTCGCATTGCGATTTCAGGTCTTCCGGCGATTCACTGGTGATCGTGTATTTGTCGTCATCGCCCTTCGTGACAATCTGGCCAAGCCATTCGCGAGTGGCATCATCCGCCGTGATTGGCGAATAGTCCATCTCACGAACCACGATCATCAGAGCCAAATCTGTCGACAGATACTTCTTGAGGCGAACGTGGAGATCGTCTGACTCGTCAAGTCGATCGACCAGTTCTTTCAGAGGCTGCTCGAGCACGGATCGTTCCTGCTGAATCGCGTTGAAGCGAGTAAGTTCAGCTTCAATCTCATTCAGTTGTTCGCTTTCAGGGTTCAGAATCAAACCCGCTGGCGCATCATTCGTTGCCTCTTCCAGCATGTAGAAATAGTCATCAAAATGCTCATCGTTCGGTTCATCATCCTCGGTCAGATTTCTGCTGGCCAGAAAAACAGCGACCTTCGGATCAGCGAGCATCGCTTTCAAACTGCCGTGTCGCTCATCCGGATTAGCCAGATCTTTTGACCATGCGGCCAGTTCCTCTTCAAACCGTTTCAGCATCGGCTGGAAGCGTTCAATGTTCTTCAATTGGTCCTCAACTGCACTTCGACGAGCCGGTCGAATGACGAATCGATCGTCCTTGTTTCGCACAAGCAGTTCGGAGAAGACTTCACTCAGATCTTCGATTCGTGGATGAAGGCGAGATCTCAACTCGTTGATGTAGACAAATGCGGGTGCGCCTTCATGGTTAAGAAATCGCTGCAGGATCTGAGCAGGTTCTGTTGACACATCAAGATTCTCGGCGATCTCCTTCAACACAGGCCCGATGAGATTCACATCGGCTTCAGCATCATTCACGGCGCTGACATACGCATCACATTCTGCCTGGAAGTCGGCGTTCACCATCAACATCGCGCCTGTGGTATTGAAGTGATCAGCCACAAACTGCTGCCACTGCGAAACCTCATCCTGCTCACTCGAAGCATTCTGAGCCTGCAAGGCCGCCCGATCAGCCATCACGATTTGACCGGTCGGTGTCTTCATCAGTTCTATGAACTTCTTCAGGTTTTCCTGATCACCGACAACGATTCGATCAGTGATCTCCTTGAGTTTTGCGGATGACTCAGCGGCCTCGCTGCTCGCATCAACTGAGGTCGTGGCCGCTGGCGCACCAACCGACTCATCCGTTGATGCCGTTGCTTCGTCCGATGTTCCCGCAGATGTCGCCGTTTGGGCAGCGAGTCGCTCCGTAAACTGCAGTTGAAACAATCCCAGACAAACCAGCGGACACAACAGGCCGCTCCAAACAAATCGCCGCATGACAGTGTCCCCCTGATGATCCCCTGAAACCAGACGTCGAATACGTTGAAACAGTGGCCCGCCAGTCGCGGACAAAGCCAGAATTGGCGAACCATCCCGAGCCGTCGTTGCGGCCAGCAGGGCGTTCGCCAGTTGAGTGACTCGAGCAGGTTGCTCGCTCGCCATCAGCGCATCACAAGCCCATTCGGCCGACTCGTCAAAGCGACGCGCTGAAATCCAGGCGAGCGGATTGAACCAGTGCAAGGCAAGGATCAATCGAGCCGCCAAAGACTTCCAGAGATCTCCCCGCCGCAAGTGCGACAGCTCATGATGAAGTACGGCGATGCGTTCGTCTGATGACAGTTCACTCCACAAGCCAACCGGCACAACAATCTTGTGGCCAGCAGGAGTCCAGCAGATCAGCGGCCCAACAATCGGATGGACATCCAAAGCGACGCAGCGATCCAGATTGAGCTCCAGCGATAAGTCCTGAAGTTCCTTCGCCCAACTTCGCCTCGCCGGGCGAGCTTTCAAAAGCGAAATGTTCAATATGATGTAGTTCGCAAGTCCAAATCCCACAAGTCCCAGAGTACCGCAGACCCACACGACAGGAAGCCATTCCGTCCATCGAATAGCCGAGGCAGCCGACAACAATCTGTCTGCCACAGGACTGGAGACTTCTGCCGACAACGGGCGTGAATGAACTTCAGGAAGGCCGGCTTCGCGTTCGTAAGTCGCCAGATCAACATGCGTTGAGTGACGCGGCTTTGTTGAAGTGGCCCCCGCAAGAGCTTTGCTTGAAGAATCACTGTGTGCAGCCTTCTCGTCGACCGCTTGTGAGCTGCGACCTCCCATTGAGCCAGAGATCAAATTTTCCGCATCAGACGAGTTGGTCTCAGGGACTACGTTTACAGTATCGACGGGAGGCACAGACTTCTTCGTCTGGATATGTTCCTGAGCGGAATTCGAAGTGCGGGCCGAAAACAGCGGATGTGAAGCCAGCCAATCGGGCGATTCGATCGTCAACGAAAATGGGAAAAGCACAAGCCCCTGAAGCAGCACAGCTCCCCAGGCAAGTCGATACCAGCGAGGACTGGCCAGTGGATAAAACCGCGACAATAAGGCAACACAGCTTCCGCTGACCATCAACAGCACAGATGCTCGAAACAGCGATACAAACCAGTCGTTAGACATCGGTTAGTTTCCCCCCGCTTTGTTACCAGACCGTGAACGCTCGCTGCCTTTTGTATCGCTGGCGGAAGCATCGTGCCTGCGTTCAGCGTCGCGAATCAGCTTCTTTAACTCAGTCAGTTCATCCCGAGTCAAACTGTTACCCTGAACAAGGTGAGCGACCAGCGGAACAACCGACCCCTGCGCCACTCGTTCGACAAAGTGATCCAACTGTCGCTCTCTGACGGCATCCGGCTGCACAAGAGCTGCGTAATGTGTCGGCTGCTTGCCGATCTTGGTTTTCTCCGCCCAGCCTTTCTCCACCAGTCGATTGAGCCGAGTCTGCACGGTCGTATATCCGAGATCCCGACCAAGTCGATCATGGACTTCCGACAACGACAAGGCCCCGTGTTCCCATAACACGCTGAGCAATTCCAGCTCGCCGCCAGTGGGATTCGGTTGGTCTTCCACGGTTGTTCCCCCCTCAGACACCAGCGGCATACCAGGATCAAACACACAGGGACAAGCAAGATTAACGACCGCTGTCATAAATATTACGACAGCGGTCATAAATGTCAACTGTGAATTGCCCGGTTTTGGGGGACCTTCAGAATCGCGATGAGCGCAGTGACGGTACGTAATTCCGCCGTCAGCTTGGCCGCGGATTTCAGTAGAAGACTCAGAAATGTGTTTGTCATAGCAGTTCGCACATGCCTTGCGGAGATCCTCGCAAACGCCATGGGAACGGCCGGCCAGTCTCGATGGTCAGTTGCAGATGAGCATAACGAACCATCAGTGCATGACGAACGAAGCATTCCGGCGCGAGACCACGAAATACCTTGAGTTGGGATTTGAGTAGACAATCGAGCAGCTACGTAATGGTAGTGAACCCGTTCGGCTGCACCTGAAGAGAACTATTCAACGAGACCCAGCCTCATATCAGGAGCAAAGTGCCTGTGAGACGGCTAGAATCTTACTCCCCTCCACGCAGCTTTGTCCTTGGTTCAAACGTCGAGAATTCAGAGACACTGAACGGCGAGGCGAATTCTGGTGGCATGCGATAACTCTCTTTCCCTTAACCCCGGCGCAACGAATTATGAAATCACACCCTTCACCCCTCATTTACTGCAAAAAAGTCGGTAAGTGCGGACGAGGTGTTTTTGCTCGGACGTCCATTAAGAAAGGGGCCGTGATTGAAGCATGCCCCATCATCGTCATCAGCAAGAAAGATTACAAAGAAATTGCGAAGACTGTATTGGCCGGTTACGTCTTCTGCTGGGGAAAGGACGACTCATTGGCGGCTCTCGCCCTTGGATTTGGCGGACTCTTCAACCACGCGACCTGCCCTAACGCTGCGTTCAAAAAACGACTCTCGACGGGCGAAGTTGTATTTCGTGCAATCAAAGACATAAAAATGAACGAAGAGATTCGGATAGACTACGGCTATCCAAGTCCCGACGACTACCTGGGCTTCATACTCTAACCTTGATGAGGCTTCAGTCGTATCTCGACGTCCCGGAGATTTTCTTCGAGCAGACGACGATGGATGAAACGGAGTGACGTAGCACCTCGCCGCAAACGGCTCCGATCAGATCAACCGACACCCAGCACGAATCGTCAGGCGTTACGTTTCTTGAGGTGAATTCCAAACTTGCCTGGGAGTACCAAACGAATGAAAGTTGCCGTTCTCACACACGCTGGTGGCGCTCATTTGAGTGCGTATTTCTCGGCGCTGGCTGAGTCGAAAGACTGCGACGAAGTTGTGGTCGCAGATCCGGATAATCACTGGGCCGATGAAGCCAGGAAGTTACTCGGTGAAAAACTCACTCGCAGCTATTCCAAATATGCAGAGTTGCTTGAAAAGGAATCGCCTGAATTGTGCGTTGTGACGATGGAAGCCAGACTTGCATCGCAGGTAATTGAAGCCGCATTGGAATCCGGCTCCCATGTATTCGCGGAGAAGCCGGGCTGTGTCACTCTGCAGCAGTTTGAAGAACTTGCCACGCTCGCGGAATCAAAACATCTCCACCTGATGCTGGCATTTGCGAATCGCGCAAATCCTGAGTCTCTGGAGGCGCAAAGGATGATTCAGCAGGGACGCATCGGCAAAGTCTACAGTATCGACATGCACATCGTCGCCGATCAGACGCGTCTCACGAATCCCGATTATCACGGCACGTGGTACGCCGACAAAACACGAGCCGGTGGCGGGCACCTGATCTGGCTCGGCATTCATTGGCTCGATCTTGCAATGTTTCTCACCGATACGGCAATCGTCAGGGCCTCGGGTGCAATTGCCAACGTCGGCGGGCAACCTGTCTCTGCAGAAGATTCTGCAGTCGCGACACTGCACTTCAGCAACGGAACGCTGGGCACTTTGAACTCCGGATATTATCTGGATGCCGGCTACCACACTCAAATTCGGATCTGGGGCTCAAAGGGTTGGGTGAATCTCGATTCTACCGGGCCAGAGAAAATGACGTGGTATGAAAACACGGGACCAAAGGCGAAACAGCTGCAGACGTTTTCAGGTCCAATCGAACCACGCGGCTATTCTCCATTCGTCGCGCAGGTCGTCACCGCAATCGCCCACAACGCCGCGCCGCCCATCACGACACAGGAATCCTTGAACGCGTTACGAGCGGTGTTTGGGATCTATGAAGCGGCAGAAACCGGTAAGCTTGTGGAAACTGGTGCCGTACCTGTCGCTGTTTGAGATTTTGCTATGGGTAGCCTCGATTGAGACGATCCTCTGAGGGTCTACCGGAAACACTCGGCCTTAGTTCACACCGTGCAGAGATTAACACCAATGGAATATCGAAGCCTCGGCCAATCTGATCTTTCTGTCAGCTCCATTGGGATGGGGTGCGTTACGTTCGGACGTGAAGTGGATCCGCAGTCGTCGCTGCTGATCATGGATCATGCGTTCGAACAGGGGATCACACTGTTCGACACGGCCGAAGCTTATGCTCAGGGGGCATCTGAGCGAGTCGTCGGAGAATGGGTGAAGAGTCGTCAATCGCGTGACAAAGTCGTGCTGGCCACAAAGATCAGCGGTCAGCTGACGCGACATCGTATTGTTGCGTCAGCCGAGGCCAGTTTGAAACGCCTTCAAACGGATCGTATCGATTTGTTGCAGACTCACGTTTGGGATGAATCCACTCCACTGGAAGAAACACTCGGAGCCCTGACAACGCTGGTGCAGCAGGGCAAAGTGCGACATATCGGCTGCAGCAACTATTCGGCTCCGCAACTGGAGGCTGCTCTTGCTTTGAGCAACACTGCAGGGTTCAGCCGTCTGGTCTCCGTGCAACCACCTTACAACCTTGTCCAGCGTAACATCGAGGCAGATCTATTGCCGCTGTGTGCTGCTGAAAACATCGGCGTGATCAGCTATAGCCCTCTTGCTGCAGGATTCCTGACGGGAAAATATCGTCAGGGCGCGGCGATTCCATCTGGCACCAGATTCGACGTGATCCCTGGGCATCAGGATATCTATTTCACTGAACATGGTTATCAGGTGCTGGAAAAGCTGGATGCAGAATCCAAGGCAACGGGTCAGTCGCACGTTCAGTTGGCGTTGTCATGGGTTCTTGATCAACCCGGCATCACATCTGTCCTGATCGGAGCCAGAAACATAGACCAGATTGATCAGGCCATTGGAAACAGGACGAAAAAGGCGTGAGTTCACTTCGAATCAGAGCGGGGGCTTACACACCGCTTCGACTCACGCAAGACCAGGAGATTGGTCGCGTTGTTCGTGACTACCGGAGCACGCAAATGAAAACTCGCACCCGGAGCCCGGCGATATGATCGGAGCAGGGACGGGCTCGGGGCGCACTCCGGTTCTAAGGCCAATTAAGTCTTACCGGGACTCTTGCGCAATCCCAAAATCGGATGCCGGGGGCTGCTTGAACGACTTAGAGAC
>CANHVD010000124.1 GCA_947463775.1 Planctomycetaceae bacterium
ACTTCGGCTGGATCCTCTTCGGAAAGGTCTCGCAAGGCGACAACATCCTTGTGACGAAACAAGGCATTATCATCGAAGGTTACTTTGCCATCCAGGGCCAGCAACTGGCTGTCCTCAGTCAGAATTAACGGGTTGATCTCGACCATACTGCAGTCGTAGGTCACAAAGAACTTGCAGATCTGAGGCAGGAATTTTTCGGCATTACGAACAGCAACCGCATCGAAGCCCAGGGCGTAGGCCATTTTGCGAGCCTGATAAGGATACAGCCCGGCAACCGCATCAAATGGCTCTGCAATAATCTTTTCGGGAGAGTGCTTTGCGACTTCCTCGATGTCCATCCCGCCTTCGGACGACATAATCAAGACGGGCCCGCCAACTTCGCGATCGACAACAATCCCTAGGTACAGTTCTCGGGCAATCTTCAGGCCCTGCTCGACAAACAGAGTATTCACCTGCTTGCCGTCGTCACCGGTCTGAATTGTCACAAGCGTGCTGCCCAGCATTCGCTTTGCGTTCTCTGCAGCTTCAGCGGCCGATTTCACCAGCACGACGCCACGCTGAGAGGGATGCTCTTTAAAGGTGCCTTTACCTCGCCCACCAGCATGAATCTGTGACTTGACCACAGCAATAGGCCCACCGAGCGTGGTAAATGCAGCAGCAGCTTCTTCAGCAGACTTGGCCACAATACCCTGAGGAACTGGCACACCAGCAGCTTTGAAGAGCTGCTTGGCCTGATATTCATGAATCTTCATGGATCACGATCACGTTCAGGAAGAATGAAAAAGTTCTCTCACAGTCACCTACAGCAAATCCATCGCATTTTCGCGAGGCGTGCCGGTTTGTGAGCCAAGAAGACTATAGCGGGCACTGTTGTCGACTTCGAGGAACGCAGTCCTGTCGCCGTAGATTTCCTGAAAATTCGCTGATCATGAACGCTCCAAATTTATGCATAATCGCGTCCACATTGGGCATTGTTGAATACCGATTCAGCCTGCAGGTCCCTTTCGCTTACGAAATGACGCATTCGAAACGCGGCGAAAAACATAGCGATCTCGACCGAGTCCAATAGGATTGGCGGTCTGCCGCCCGCCTGAATACTCACCGACCAAGCCGGGCTATTCATCCTCGTCGTCATCACCTAGATCGACTTCCTCGTCGTCTTCAGGATCCTCGAGCAGCGCTAATCCGAAGTGAGTCTCCACCATCTCGGCAATCTGACACAGGCGCCCCGTAACGCGAGCCTGCATCGGTGGAAGGGCGTTTCCGATCGTGTCGGCAGCTTCGTAGAGCTCAAACGGATTTTCCCCGTCGGGGATCGCCTTTAATAGGTAGTCTGCAACGCTGATGTCTGCTCGAGCATGGTCAAACGGATAGAGAATGCCTTCGAAGGACTCGCGCAGATGCAGGATGTGATCTTTCATCTCTGCCATGCGATCCGTGATTTGCGTTATCAGTTGAGGATTGTCATTGCTTTCACTCAACAGCGACAGCAGTTTCCCCATCGCAATCTGAGCATCCCGTATCACCAGAAGCTGCCCAAGTCTTTCGTTCACATGATCGAACAACGCCAACAATTGATCCAGCTCTGCAACGGTCGCCCCCTGCCCGTCCAGAACTTCACGGACCTGAGGCGTCCGCGCGAGCTGCAGCGCTGCGTAGAGTCGATCGGCTGCGGCATCTTCAAAAGGGACCAGCTTCGGTTCCAGCTTTCCAATTCGTCTCTCAGCAGTATCACGAGCATTCTGAACTTCATCGCGACTTGTCAGAGGAATCGAGAAATCCTTCCGACGCACACGCAGGCCTGACTTTAGGAGAATATCGGCGAGGCCAATCTCGATCAGTTCTGTATCAACAGCGTCATATTTCTTCCAGACTTCTCCGTAATCGTCGGCGGCTGCAAGCATGGCAGCTCGCTGCTTCTTCATCAATGCGAGCGTCTCCGCAGGACGTGCCGGCATTTTAAATGCAACAGTCGGAGTTGGCATCGGGCGATACCATGCCACATGACCCTGAAAAAATCGCCGCAGTGCCTTCCAGGCATCCTGCTGTTGCTTCTGCATCTCCATCAACTTATCAACCGGATGAAGATCGGACTTCTTCAACTCAGCGCCAAAGATCTCTTTGTAGTAATCCCACGTTACAGCGCGAGAAAGAAAATCGAATCGCCGAAAAAGATGTGCGGCCGGTAGTCGCAGTGTAAAGATTCCTTCTGTGTTTTCTTTGGCTGCACTCGCCATACGTTCCGGGTCGGCGGGATGGGTATCGAACAGGCCGGTTTTCGACTCCAGTATCTTCTCATCAATCTTTGCATGAACCTTTTCCGGCAACTGATCCACATTCAGAAGTATCAGCTTTGGAAGGTTATCTCCCAGTCGGCCTTCGCGGTAGAAATTCCCAAGATCAGACAAGGCGCCTCTGTAGGCAACGCCCAGAACAGCAAGCTGCCGAGCCGTGGTGGCAAATGTTCTGCTTCCAGCTAATCGAGCTTCATGGCGATCTGCGTCGAACTCCATCTGTCGCAGCAGAATCCCACTGACGAAATGCCCGATGATCATCAGGACCCAGAGCACAATACGAGTCAGCCAGATCCCGAACCTCGTCAGATACAGCAGCCAGCCGATTCGGATATCAACGCTTCGTGACAGATCCGCCAGCTTCTCATCCCATGCGTCGCGTTCGTAAACGACTCGAGTGAACCAGTAGCTGATCGAACGAATCAGGTAGCTGAGTCGCATCCCGGCCCCCTGCGCGAAATGGCCAAACTCGTGGGCCAGAACGCCACCGAACTGTCGCATGGTCAAGCCGGCAACCAGCGGCATCCCAAGAGTCAGTACCAGATCATTTCCAGCCATACTCAGAATGCCGCGATTGAAACTGGCGCTGGCGTTGATGTTGCAGTCAATGTCAATCCGCTGAGGACGAGGAGAGTTGACAGCTTTACAGATCCGATCAACAAACTCAAACAGCAAAGGCTCATCTTCCGGCTTCAGAGTTCGTCGCCCGGAGTCCGTCGCTGGTTTGGAAAACAACGGCTTGATCATGAACAGCACAAGTCCCACGCCAGCAACAATCGGAGCCAGATAGGCGAGGAAGGCCAGTACCACCGCACGTCCGGCGTTGCGTCCTGAACTAACACTGCTGGCCGCTGAAATCATTCCGGTGTGATTCACAGTGTGGTACCAAACCAACCAGCCAACCGCACCAATCAGGGCGACATAGATTAGCGGCAACATGACCATGAAGAATGAAGCCAGAACAATGCCGAATCGATAGCCACCAGAAACTGGCACCGGCGCAATTCTCGGCTGCGTAAACGCGGCGAAGACTTTCCGCCGGATCGTTTCAAAATCCTCCGGTGGAGCTGACAATGTAGCCGCAGTGTGACGCACTGCATCAGCCTGAACATCGCGAGGTCCGGCGACAACTCGTGCTCGCACCGCCCCGGCACTTGACGCCGCAGAAGCTGCACTGGTTCCGGATGGACTCGGCACCGCCTGGACAGGCTTGGCATACTGAACCGATACCGGATTTGAAATTGACTGATCCGCAGGCTGAGAGTCGGTAATTCGACGAGCACGGCGGATCACCGGCGCGGCAGACTCCACGGGACGTGGAGAGGCACCGACGTCAGTGGGCTCAGATGTCTTCGGGCTGCTGCTCTCCGAGTTTTCTCTGGCTGCCGCAGTTGAAATCTTGCCTCCCGCAGCACGATCCGCAACAGAACCTCTCCCGGCTATCCCGTCTGCGTTGTTTTGTGATTCGCGTCCGTTGATGGTCGGCACTGTGATCACACTCTGACACTTGACGCAGCGGATGCGCTTTCCGCTTAGCTCATCCTTTACGGAGAATTTTGCTTCACATTGCTGACAATTGATTACGATTGACACCCACCAACTCCCGCTGCATTCTCATTGCCATGTGCCATCAGACTCATAGGTTCGTACATCAAGTGACTGTTGGGAAGAGAAAACATGAGGCTTAAACAAATCCAATCCAACTCAAAGACAGAAACAGCAGGGGCTGGTGGCCCTCGTCTAAGTGATTTCCTCTGCATGATCCCCGGAATAGTCTGAGCAATTTTGACAGCCGCACCGCTTTGCTCGGCAGACGAACCAAAATGGATTTCTCTACTTCCCGAGGTGAATCCTGCGGAACATGCCGTCGCCGGAGGATGGGAACGCAGAGCCAATTAACTTTTCGTCCCGGCCGCTGAAGGCGCAAGGTTAGCCCTGCCAGCCAATGCCTCTGAAGAGTACGACCTGCGCGCAAGTTTTACTCGCCGCACAGGAGTTCATTCTGTAGGCCTTGTGTTTGTAGCGAATGAACGGCAGGCTGTCTTCGAAGTGGATGCGTGGGGACGACATCTAGCGGGTCTTCAAAATGTGTCAGGAAAGACAATTCAGGATAACGATACTCGCCGAGACAACATCAGCCTGACGAATGGACGCCGCTACACAATCACAGTTCAGATCCGGCGAAATTCGGTGACGGGATTGCTGGACGACGAAAAATCTGTCGCATGGAAACCAACGGAACCGAACTGTCGATGCACGAAGTTTGGCGTCTTCCAAATCCTGATCAACTAGGATTGGTCACATGGAACGGCGACACAGAATTTTATTCCGCATAGATCAGGCATCTGGGAACGATTCCTCGCAAAGACGCCCCGACCAGAAATGAAGTCTTCTGCACCGACAGGAGGAAAATCGGCGACGTCAGCAGCAACAAGGAATGTACTGATTGTGATCGCCAATGAAGACTTCTTTCATCGCGAATACGCGGATCCCCGACGAGAACTCGAAAACGGCGGTATTCGAGTCACAGTGGCGGCCGGTCGGAAATCTTCGTGCAAACCTCATCCCGGAACCGACGAAGGTGCAGACGGAGGTATTGTGAATCCGGATCTTGCTCTGAGCGAAGTGAAAGCCGACCGGTTTGATGCAATCCTGTTCTCCGGAAGTTGGGGAGCTTCCTGTTGCCCGTTCACGTTCCCCGGACAGTACGACAAAGCTTCCTACAACGGAGACCGAAGCATTCGAGCCGAAGCGAATCGGGTCATCAATGAGTTGATCGAACAGGACAAGTACGTCTGTGCTCTGTGCAATGGTGTGTCAGTTCTGGCGTGGGCTCGAGTCGACGGGAAAAGTCCTCTGGAAGGAAAACGCGTTTGCGCTCCGGCCCGTCAGGCCGCTTCCGGGATCTACACCGGACGCCCTGCTCAGCCGCCATGTTTGTGGCATCCCGAAGTGAACGGCGCATTGATTTCTCGTTCAGGCTCAATCGGCCAGCCCGGAAACGTGGCCGACGACGTGCTTGTCGACGGGAAATTTATTACGGGGGAAGATGACCCATCGGCTGGCGAAATGGGACGCAAAATCGCGGAGGTGCTCAAGCAGCCCAGCCTCCCAAAAGCTGCCGTTTTCCCCATTCCAACCAATTAGACCGGGGGAGATTCTGATCTTGGCCGGATTTTGGGCAGACCATATCCTAGGCAGGATTCAGTACCGTTACTGTTTTCCGGCATGGAAGCCGAATAGATGTCGTCACGCCCAATTCTTCTCCTTCTGCTGCTCACAGCCGTCTCACAAACCGGCTGCGTGCATCGGCGCGTGACGGTGAATTCTTATCCTCAGGGAGCACTTGTCAAAGTTGATGGCCGCGATATCGGCTACACGCCTGCTTCATTTGACTTCACGTGGTACGGAACTCGAGAAGTTCAGCTTCTGATGGATGGCTATGAAACGCGGACGGAACATGTCGACATCAACTCTCCCTGGTACCAGAAGTTTCCGCTGGACTTTGTCAGCGACAATTTTCTGGGAAAACACGTGACTGATCATCGCCAGTTTACGTTTCAGCTTGAGCCCAAGAAAATTGGGCAGTCCAGTGATGTGCTGCAACGAGCAGGCTCGTTGAGAAGTGAAGCACTGCACGGGCAATAGAGCAACCTGATTCTGATTGGCACCAGGACCACTTCAATTCCTGATCGCATCGCAAAACTTCTTGCTCTGCTGGGTTTGTCGTGGTGCGTCATGACATTTGTTCATGAATCGGGACACATCATTTGCGGTTGTGCCTGCGGAGGCTCATTGCAGGCCGCTGATTTGTATCCATGGCATTTGCCGTACAGTCTCTTTGCGCCCGATCCTCATCCTTTGGTTACGCTGTGGGGTGGCCCAATTCTGGGTGTATTGATTCCCGTCATGGCGGCGGCGTTCATTCGAAACGACTGGGCATGGTTCGTTGCCAACTTTTGCTTGTTGGCGAACGGCTTGTACCTTGCAACGGCATGGTTCACTGGTGACCGTTATCTGGACACAGCCAAACTCCTGGAACACGGCGCACATCCCATCTGGATTGCCGGCTATTGTGCCGCAACAATTGGCTTTGGATACGCGGGTTTCCGCAGGCACTGCTTGAGAATCCTGAGTCAACCGCAGCAACCACCACTCAACCCATGATTCGGCGGGGCGTTGATTTATCACAAAAACTGTCCAGCCCGGCAGGAAGAGCGCACCAGGGCGGCTTTGCGTTCTGTCTCGTTGTCTGACCACAAAAACGTTCGCTCATGCCAGGCAAACTGGTACGAGGCGTGCCGAAACAACACCCGCCGAACAACAGATGACCATGAAGACTGATTTTCGCAGATGATAGTTTGTCGCGCACCCCAATAACGACCTGCAACAAACTCCTCCCCGGCAAACATGCTCTTCCTACATCTGTGGCTGGTCCGGGAGAGGACGACTTTTCGCCGCAGGATTGCACTGAGACAGCGGTCCAGGTAACCTCGGTAATGATTAGACCGGTAGTGAAGGTCTCTTGAAACTGTGTTCGAGGCGAGTTTTCGATCGAGGGGTGTAGTATGAAGCTTTCAGGATTTATGGCCGTCGTCCTGCTGGTGCCGGGATTCGCCATGGCTCAGGAAGAGCTATCTGATGCCGATAAGGCGCTGATTCAGGCAATTCAGGCGGCCGGTGGACAGGCCATGCCGCTGGCGAAGAATGACGCTCGTTTGTCAGTCGCCTTCCATTTGTCCGACAAAGAAATCACAGACGAGACACTGGCCGTCGTGAAAGACGCTGCTTCGATCCATTCGCTCAACCTTCGTGGAACAAAGGTTACGGATGCGGGTTTGGCTCAGCTGTCTGGGCTAAAGGGTTTGACTCGCCTGCATCTGGAAAAGACTGCGGTCACCGACGCGGGCGTTGCGCATTTGGCGGTTTTGCCAGCGTTGGAATACCTGAATATCTACGAAACAAAAATCACTGATGCAGGGCTCGCTCAGCTGGCTGGCATCAAATCTCTGCGTCGCCTTTTTGTATGGCAGACAACTGTCACCGAAGCTGGCGAAGAAGCTCTGAAGGCAGCCATCCCGGAAATCGAGATTGTGCCGGACTTCAAGAAAGATCGCGAACGAGAAATCGTGGAAGCCGGTCGCGCTGCGGAAGACTCTGCCAAGCTTGTCGAAGAACTGGCAGCACAAATCGAAGGTCAGGGAAAAACGATCACTGAAACAGCGGCCGCTTCTGAGGCCGCCGCTAAGGCTCAGGCAGACGCTCAGGCCGCATTGGATGTGGCCAACAAGGCTCTGGAAACTGCAAATGCCGCCAAAGCTGCCGCCGACAAGGCCGTTGCCGATCTGAAGGCGGATCCAAACTCTCCAAAGGATGCTGTTACCGCTGCAGAAGCCGCCGCGGTTGAAGCTCAGAAGGCTGTCGAAGCCGCAACTGCCGCCGTTGAGCCTTTGAAGAAGCCAGCAGAAGACACCAAGAAAGCAGCTGAGGAAGCCAAGAAGAAAGCGGATGAAGCGACCGCGAAGCTGACAGAGTTGAAGACGAAGTCAGAAGAAGCCGTGAAGAAGGCCGCTGAGCTGAAGGCAAAGGCTGAAGAACTGGCCGCAAAGAAGTAAGCTTCTTTCTGCCGCACATTTGCCAGAGCCGACCTGTAACGGCCTTGGACTTGTTGCTCGGATTGTGATTCCTGAACATCGCCTGCCTTACTCCGTGAGGCAGGCGATTGTTGTTTTGACACGGATGTATCTGCTCCTCTTTGGTGCTCTTCCATTTTCTGTGCTCATTGTCTTGTGAGCCATGACATGATCCGGCACTCTGCTTTCCTCTGTCTTCTGCTGGTGACGATCAACACATCGATCCGTGCACAGGATCCCTCATCGCCGGAATTCTTCGAGTCCCGTATCCGGCCGATTCTGGTTGAGCATTGCATCGAATGTCATGGTGAAAGTCACCAGGAAGCGGGACTGCGACTAGATTCCGGCGAAGGCTTCAGACAAGGCAGCGACAGCGGACTGATCTTTGATCCCAACCTCCCTCATGACAGTTTGATCCTGCGTGCCGTACGGTATCAGGACGACATTCGCATGCCGCCCGATGGACGGCTCTCCGACGAAAAGATCAGGGCCATCGAGCAATGGGGCAAGGCTGGCGCGGTCTGGCCTGCAGAAGTTGCTCCGCACCCGAACAAGGCAAAGTCTTCTGTTTTAGAACAGGCAAAGGATCACTGGGCCTTCCAGCCGATTCGAAAGGAAATTGTCCCGGCGGATGTCGAGCCTTCGCTGGTATCTCGTCGTGATGCGGCTGTGATCGACAAATTGATCGACGCTGGTCTGCAACAAGCGGGTCTGTATCGTAATCAGATTGCTGACCGACGCACATTGATCCGCCGCGCGACCTTTGACTTGCATGGCATGCCTCCCACACCGCGAGAGGTCAAAGAATTCGAAAGTGACTCCGCCAATGATGCATGGCCACGCCTGATCGATCGACTTCTAGCATCGCCTCGATACGGCGAACGATGGGCAAGGCACTGGCTGGATGTTGCACGATATTCAGACACCAAAGGTTATGTCCGTCTGAAAGATAATCCGCTTTATCCAGCAGCCTGGACTTACCGCGACTATGTGATCCGGTCGTTCAACGAAGACCTTCCGTACAATCAGTTTGTGCTGGAGCAATTGGCGGCCGATCAGCTGTCTGCGGTGCATCCCGGAACAGGTAATCTTGTGGCGGACAGGAATCCAAAATCACTTGCGGCGATGGGCTTTTTGACTTTAGGCCAACGATTCATTAACAGCCCGAACGACATCGTTGACGATCGAATTGATGTTGTCACACGCGGCCTGTTGGGACTCACGGTCACCTGTGCTCGTTGCCACGACCATAAGTTTGATCCCATTCCCACGGCCGACTATTACAGCCTGCATGGCGTCTTTGCCAGCTCGTACGAGCCTGAAGTTCCACCCCTGATCCTGCCGACGACTGAACTTGCACAACACGAGGCTTACCTTGAAGAACTTAAGCGACGAACAAAGCAGTTCGACGATTTCCTTCACACTAAGAAGACGGAATTGGAGTCATCATTTCGGAAACGTGCAGGCGAATATTTACTTGCCGGACAATTCGAGAAAGTTCAGGCCAATTTCTTGCCGGTCATGTTCTTAATCGACGCGTCGAAGGACCTCAACCCGGCCGTCACCCAGCGATGGGCTCGCTTGCTGGAGAAGAGTCGGCGACATCATGATCCCGTTCTCACGCCGTGGCACAAACTGGCTCAGCTCACAGAAGCGGAATCAAGGGAAGCGTTTCCTCAAGCGTCTTCTGAGCTGATCGCGAAGTGGTCCGCCGATGTGGATGGCGAGCATATTAATCGAGCCATACTGGACGCTCTCAAGTCGGCACCACTCAACAATCTGAAAGATGTCTCACAGCGTTACAGCGAAATATTCGCCAACGTTGAAGCTCTATGGAATATCGCGAAGTCGACAGGAGCGGCTGCGATGACAGATATGGATCTGGAAGAAATCAGGCAACTGCTTTACGGAACCGAATCACCTGCGGTCGTTTCTTTGAACGAGATTCAGGACTTCCTGTTTGTTGACGCGACGACACAGAATCAATTCCACGAACAGCAACGGCAGATCGAGGACTGGATCGCCTCTCCCGGAGCCGCACCACACGCACATGTTCTGCTGGACTCAGAAACGCCAACGGACTCACATATCTTCCTCAGAGGCAATGCAAGTAACCCAGGTGAGAAAGTCCCTCGGCAATTCCTGCAAGTTCTAAGTCCTCCGGATCGACGTCCTTTCCAGACAGGCAGTGGTCGTCTGGAATTGGCCCTGGCGATCGTGAATCCTGAAAATCCATTGACGGCCAGGGTCATGGTTAATCGCGTCTGGTTGCATCATTTCGGAAATGGACTTGTCCGTACTCCCAGCGATTTCGGATTACGTGGTGAATCGCCAACGCATCCGGATTTGCTGGACTATCTGGCAAGTCAATTTATGGCCAACGGCTGGTCTATCAAAACGCTTCATCGCACAATCATGTTGTCTGAGACTTATCTGCAGCAAAGTCATAGCCATTCTGATGGCGAGTCAAAAGATCCTGAGAATCGATGGCTCTGGAAAATGAATCGAAGGCGACTGGACTGGGAGTCATTGCGAGATTCTCTGTTGACTGTTTCAGGCCAGATCGACGTCACGATGGGAGGCACGTCGGTACCATTGGTATCCGAACCTTTCTCCACCCGCCGCTCAATCTACGGCTTCATTGATCGCCAGAATCTGCCCGGACTATTCAGGACTTTTGACTTTGTCGCACCGGATAGTTCTGCTCCACAACGAATACAGACCACGGTACCGCAGCAGGCTCTTTACCTGTTAAACAGTCCTTTCATGCGTCAGCAAACGACTGCCACGGCGGCACGAGTCCTTTCCATGAAAGATGGGAGCCATCCAATCACTTCTGAACAACTGATTGATGCGTTGTATCAGACAGTTTTATCTCGCAGTGCTGCTCCGGATGAAGTTGAACTGGGCCGCCTATATCTCAGCCAAACGTCTTTGGGCGAAGTTTTGCCTTCCAGATCGGCAGCAGGAGATCCGTCGGTAGCATTCGACTCGTGGCATGAATACGTCCAGGCTCTGTTGCTTTCCAATGAATTCTGTTTTGTGGATTAATCAGGGGATTGTCGCATGAGAATTCTGCAGATTGCCGCCCTGCTCTTTCTGCAGAGTCTTCTGTCATTGGTTGCCGCTGAGCCGCGTGACATCGTTCCGAGTTCAGACGGCAGCAAGGCTACCAAAGCGAAACAGAGTCCCCACAACTGGCCGTCGATTCGTGGGCCGCACTGGAATGGCCACTCCGCAGAAACGCAACTCGCTGATTCGTGGCCGAAGGAGGGGCCGCCGGTTCTGTGGACGCGAGAACTGGGTCAGGGCTATTCTGCTTTCATAGCCTGGAATGATCGCATTGCAACTCAGTACCAGACGCTACGAGGGCAATTTGTCATTTGCCTCGACGCCAACACGGGGTCGACCATCTGGGAGCATCGCTATGACTGGCCGTACGATCCAGCCGGGGTTTATCCTGGACCGCGAGCGACTCCGGCTTATGCTGACGGCTGTCTCTACTTTGCCAGCCCTGCAGGATTGATCGGCTGCCTGAATGCAGAAACCGGCAATGTGATCTGGTCGCTGGAAATTGCGAAAACGTTTGGCGGTGAACTCACCGGCTTTGGCTATGCCTGCTCACCAACATTGGTCGATGGCCTGGTGAT
>CANHVD010000125.1 GCA_947463775.1 Planctomycetaceae bacterium
CCATCGGTATACTCACTGCGAACACCGATCTCGCGAATACCAGCAAGGTAGTTGACGTTGTTTTCTTCGACGGCCGGATATGGAAAATCATTGATCGCGCCGGTAAACGTGAACTCGGCTGGTTCCAAACTCGATACCGTTTGAGGCTTACCGACAGCATTGAGCGTACTGCCACAGTCTCGCCGAAGTCCAAGATGAACCCCCAGAGCGGGCGCACGTTTCTCAAAGCGAGTGAACTTCACTGCCAGGTCACTTTCATCGCTCAATCTGGTGAAGACGATACGGCTGATTCGAGTCTTCTCGCTTTTCGAAGTGGCAAGACTCAATGGACCGCCTGAAAGACGGACAGCGAAGACGGCATGAAACTGTTCCGCATTGGCCACTTCAGGCTTTGCATCAGTCGGATTGATGTTCCTGATCTGACGAGAAAAGTCCCGGTCTCCGATTTTGAGTCGCAACAAATGGTTTGGCTCATTAATCACACAGGAAACATCGACCTGATAAACTCCGGGCTGTTCAATGACCACAGACCCTTTGGACTCCTCATCAATGGAAGCGAGTTTCACAGACGGCGATTCTACCGGACTCGGAACCGGTGGTATGCCCTCCAGCATCAGGCCATCGTCATAGCGAGATGCCCGCACCGTCACTTGAAAGTTGCCATGGTCCGGAAGTTCACGCAGTGAAATCTTGAAGTTGGCCATTGGGCCGTAGGTGTTCGATTCGCCAAAGATCTCCGGGCTTGGAATAGCAGGTCGAAGTAACAATCCGCCCGGCACTGCCTGATAGGGCTCTCCCAGAGGATAACCTTCAGTGCCTCGCATGCAGGCAAACACCGCATGGTAGATGCTGTCAAAGTGCTTCCACTGACGGATCGTGTCGTTACCAACATAGCCCTCAATAAAATCGAATGACGACTGCATCGCATACGGCGTATAAGCAAACGTCTTCTGTGGCTGAAGCTCAGTCACGACAAAATCCTGATTGTTCAGCAGCAGACTGTTCGCACCGAGTATTAACGAGTCTTTGCAGGGATCAGGATTAATTCCCAAGCCGAGATCCATCCGAAAGTTCTGAATCGTGGGCTTTGAGTTTTCATTGACGATACACAGGTCGAGCGATCTCTCCGCAATGTCGAAGTAGTATTCCATCTGCAACGGCGACAGCCCGAGTACCTGCCCATTGTTGGCAAAGCCGTCCTTTGAAACGCCGTCGGGAGGAAGAATGTCTGACAGGTTTTCCTCCTGCTTCAGCAATTCACGCATCGTATTGCGATACTGCGAAACCGTCAGACGCCGAACGGAGCCATTCTTCTGAGTGTCCCTCGATCGAGCCACATTCAACGCCTGCTCAATCCACTTCGACAAAAACTCATGCTCCTCTTTGGTCGGCTGTGGTTCATCAGCCGGCGGCATCGCGGCTTCATTCAACTGTTTGCCAATGTCACGCCAGAGGAACAGATGGCGATCCTGCAGAGAACCATCCAACTGGTCGACTCGAATTCCCGACTTCATGTTGTCGGCGTTGTGACATCGAAGACAATACTTCTGAAGCAACGGCTGAACCTGCGCCGTAAACGACTTCTCGACGTCACGATCCTGACCATATGCGTCTGGCGACGAAATCAATGCAACAATTGCGATCAGAAGTCCCAAAGCGCAGGGACCGACATGTCTGGCGAATAGTGATATCACGGCTGGATCTCATGGAGAGAAAGAAGGCGGGCTGAATAGCCTACCGGTATTCGCTCCACATCACAAGAGCCGCGTCCCACGATCCCGTCCCAACCGCCACCGGGCCTGCCCAAGCAGGCCCGGACGGGTCAAACCAAAACATCTTTCACAACCACGCCCTCAACATCAGTGAGCCGGCGTTCGAGGCCGTTGTAGTAAAACGTCAGGCGCTCGTGGTCCAGTCCGAGCAGATGCAGGATCGTGGCATGAAAGTCATGAACGTTGCAGACATTCTCAACAGCCCTGTAACCAAACTCATCCGTCGCCCCGTATGTGAATGGAGCCTTGACGCCGGCGCCGGCCATCCAGCAGGTGAAGCCTTCGGGATTATGATCACGACCGCTGGCACCTTTTTGGAACGTCGGCATGCGCCCGAATTCGGTACACCATACGACCAGCGTGTCTTTCAGCAGTCCCCGTTGTTTCAGATCCGTGATCAACGCGGCTGTGGGCTGATCCAGCACAGGCCCGTGGACACTGTACTGATCTTTCAAAACTTTATGGCCATCCCAGTTACTGACTCCTTCGCCACCGGTTTGATACGCACCGTTAAAAAGTTGCACAAACCGCACGCCCTGCTCCAGCAATCGCCTCGCGAGAATGCAGTTCTTTGCGTAAGCAGCCTTCAATGTGTTTTGAGCATCATCGGCTCCGTACATCGCAAGAGTCGACGCCGATTCCGTTGAGAGATCTCGCACTTCCGGAATGCTGAGCTGCATCTTTGCGGCGAGTTCATAGCTGCTAATGCGAGCCGCCAGTTCCGTGTCGCCAGGGAACCGCTCAAGATGTCGATCGTTAAGCCGCTTCAGGAAATCGCGAGTCTTCTTGTCCGACGCTTCCGCAATGGACTCCGGCCGAGCCAGATTGCGAATGGGCAGCGACGTATTGAAGTCGGTGCCCTGATACGCGGCCGGAAGAAATCCGGGCCCCCAGTTGTTCACGGAATTCTGCGGGGTTCCTCGCGGATCTGGAATCGCTACGTAAGACGGAAGATTTTCGTTCTCGGTACCCAATGCGAATGTCGTCCAGGCTCCAATGCTGGGATAACCATCCAGCGTGAAACCCGTCGACATGTAGTTTTCACCGGGGCCGTGTGTGTTTGTTTTGCCCTTGAGAGAATGAATGAAGCACATGTCATCCGCCAAAGCGCCAAGATGTGGGACAAGATCGGAGATCATCTTGCCGCTTTCACCCCGCGGCTGAAACTTCCATGGGCTTTGAGTCACATTGCCCTGCTCTCCCTGAAACGTAATCAGCTTGTCCGCACCGGGCAACGGCTGGCCGTGGCGAGCGATCAGTTCCGGCTTGTAGTCAAACGTGTCGACATGACTACAGGCCCCCGAGCAGAAGATCACGACAACTCGCTTCGCCGCTGCTGGAAAGTGCGCCTGCCGTGACGCAAACGGCCTTGAGGCATCAATATTCGGCCGAATCGGCGACTTCCCGCTGACGCTACTCTTCGGCTTCTCATCCGCCCTCAACAACCCCTGCTCCGCCAGCATCATCGACAACGCGATGCTGCTAAGCCCCGTGGCCGTGTTATCGAGAAAGCCCCGACGGTTGAGAAGATGTCGATTAGCGATTGAGTTGGCGTATTGCATAGGATTGCAGCTCTCATTCCCGTCGGCGGAGCGACGGGTGTACCGTACACCTGTCGCTCCGCCGACAGGAATTTATGTGTTGTAGTCGGAGATGAGGGCAAGAAACAAAGTGCAGGATTGATGGAACGGTGCAAGCTGACTGCCCATCGGCGGAACGCAGGGCCTACTGCAAAAACACAAACTCATTGCTGTTCAACATCGCTCTGCAAAAGGCTGGAAGACCTTGCTCACCAAGAAATCCAGCGGAATCAATGAGTTCGTTGGCGCCCGGTTCGCGGCCAAAGCACAGCCAGAAGGCTCGCACGATTTGTTTTGACGCATCGTCGCCAGACTCGCGTTTCAGGCGATCGGCAAAGATTTCAGATTGCTGCAACATGAACGGACTGTTGAACAAATTGAGCGCCTGAAGAGGCGTCGTTGAGCGGCCTCGTTTGGGGACGGAGGTGGCGGCATCGGGGCAGTCGAAGATGCCGAAGACGGATTCTTTCTCCAGTCGAACTTTCGTCATGTAGATCATGCGGCGCCAGTCTTCGGGACCGTAGTTCTTTTTTGGAAAGTAGTGACGGACGTTTTCCAGTTCGACTTCAAAGCCGCTGAAACCGGGGCCGTACATGCGAGTATCCAGAACGCCTGTCACGGCAAGAATGCTGTCGCGAATTGACTCGGCTTCTAATCGACGAGGAGGAAATCGCCACCACCATTCGGTCGCCGCATCGGCCTGCAGAGCATCCTCGCGTGGCTGGCTACTTTGCTGATACGTTGAAGATAACAGGATCAATCGATGTACATGTTTCAGAGACCAGCCGTTGCCCATAAGCTCGCGAGCCATCCAGTCCAGTAGTTCCGGATGAGTCGGTGCGACGCCGGCTTTACCGAAGTCGCTCGGTGTTGAGACCAACCCTTTGCCGAAGTGAAACTGCCACAAGCGATTCACGATGACTCTGGCTGTCAGCGGATTCTCTCTCGATGCAATCCAGTCGGCCAATGCCAGTCGGCGATGCTGTTCCGGTGTGGCTTCGCTAATCGCCAGCTTTCCGAACGCGGCAACCGTGCCGGGCTCCACTTGTTCACGTTTTGCCAATGGTTCGCCGCGGAACAAACGATGAGTCGGCCCGGGCTGCTGAAAGGTTCCCGCATAAATCGTTGCGGAGGCCTGAAGTTGTAACTTGCGTTGTTCGCAATCCTGCAGTTGCTTAAGCAGTTCGCGGCCCCGCTGAGCCTCTGCTTCGGGGAGCTTCGCAAAGTCGTATTCAGGCTGAGTCATTTTGCTGTTGAATGGAAGCCGATCGGCCGACGAAGCCACTTCCTTCCACTGCCCAGCTTCGACAGCAACTTCGATCCGATACTTCGTGGCGACTCGATCACCGAACTGGCCGTCTCGATCTCGTGCCCACGCGATACGACTAATCTGCTTCACTTCGGGAAGTTCAATCTGTACCCAGCCTTTGTTGCCTTCGTTAGAAATCCAGCTCCGCGAATTTCCGCTGCGGCCATCGTTGAGATGTTCCAGTTTGTGAATCTCGTACCCAGGCAATGTGCTGGAGGCCGTCACCTTTGCACCCGATGACGCCAAAGCTACGTTGATCGTATCACTGAAGATTTCCAGTTCATCAATGCACGGTTCGCCGCCGCTGGTTTCATCAATCGTGAAGCGAATGTACTTGGCAGGCATAGCTTCGAACAGTTCTTCATTACCGCGAGCCGTCACGGCTGGGCGACTTGGTCCGGCGTCCTTCAGAAACAGCTTGAGCTGTTCGCGAAGCTGCACCAGTTGTCGATCAATCTGAGCGATCTCTTGCTGCTTGTCTGGTGACAACGGCATTGAACGATCACCATGCTGGATGCCTGCGAACACCGCCTGCATCGAATAATAATCTGACTGACGAATCGGATCGAACTTGTGGTTGTGGCATCGAGCACAGCCAATCGTCAGGCCGATGAACGCAGTCCCGGTGGTTCCAATGATGTCGTCAAGTTCATTTTGACGCTGCATCAGAGTCAGATTAATGTCGGGGCTCTTAACGAGATCGTAAGGCCCCGAGACAAGGTACGCCGTCGCTTCGGGTACTCCAATCGCATCGCCCGCGATCTGTTCACGAAGAAACTGATCATACGGCTTGTCCTCATTGAGCGAGCGAATCACGTAGTCTCGATACGGCCAGGCATTAGGACGTTCGCGATTGGTTTCGAAGCCGTTGGTTTCGGCGAAGCGGACCAGATCCAGCCAATAACGAGCCCACCTCTCGCCATAGTGAGGACTCGCCAGAATCCGTTCAACGAGTTGCTGGTAGGCATCTGGTCGCTCATCAGCGACGAACGCCTGAACCTCTTCCGGAGTCGGTGGCAGCCCGAGCATATCGAGGTAGATCCGTCGAATCAGATCGGCTTTCGTCACCCTTGGATTTTGTGTAATGGAGTGATCAGTCAGCTTCTGCAGGATGAACGAGTCAATCGGGTTGGAGACAAAATCGCTAACCACCGATGGCTGCACAACAGCTGCGACGGGCTTGAACGACCAATGATCCAGTTCGCTTGCTTCGGTGTCAGATTCATTCTCCGAGCCCGGCCATTCGGCTCCCGAGTCGATCCATGTCCGCAGAATCTGAATCTCAGATTCCGTCAACCGATTCGCTTCATCCGGCGGCATCAACTTACCCGCTTCATGTCCTGAGACAAGGGCGATCAGGTGACTCTTTTCACTGTCCCCAACGATAATGGCTGGTTCACCGGAATCGCCTCCACGCAGCATTGAAGAGCGACGATCCAGTCGAAGATGGCTCTCCTGAGTCTCCGGGCCGTGGCATTCCAGACATTTGGCCGCGAGAAGTGGTCGGACATGCGATTCAAAACTGACATCGTCGGCGGCATCGCACAGCCGAGGCGGAGCGAACAGAAGCAGCGTGACTAACAAAGAAGAAAGCGTTTTCATGAATCACAGCGGGTGGGAATAGAGGAGGCGAGTTTCTTGTATTGTGGCTTTGATCCTCTGCCCGAGTCCAGTCGTTCGGGCAGTTTCAGTTCTGCGGTGCCAAAGATGTTGCAATCGAATTGACGTGAAAGACTTTGCTTATTCGAGTTCTGATTGACTATCATCCATGTCCCCTGCCCCATTTGCGCTGCCTCAAAGTTGCGTCGCCCGCCGTTTCAGGAGAACCTTGATGCTGACAATGCTCGGTAGTCCACGACGATGTTGTGACGGCTTCACTCGCCGAGAAACTCTGCGAGCAGGAGCATTGTCTGCGATGGGAGGCTTCGGTCTTCCTCAGATGCTGCAGGCTGAGGAAACGGGCCTCAGCAAAGATGCCAAAGCAAAAAATGTGATCTTTATTTTTTTGCTGGGCGGTGCGGCGACTCAGGATATGTATGACCTCAAACCCAATGCACCGTCTGAGGTCAGAGGTGAATTCAAGCCGATACCAACCACGGTCCCGGGAATTGAAGTTTGTGAGCATCTGCCGAAGTTTGCCCAAATGGCGCATCAGTTTGCGTTTATCAGATCGGTGAATCACAAGGCAGGATGCCACAATTGCTTGCCATGCTACACCGGCTTCGATGTCATTCCGCCCGACCAGCATCCTCGACCCACAGATGCACCAAGTATCGGGTCGGTGCTTCAGTACATGAGCGGTGAGCGTACCGAGACGCCTCAGTATGTCTACATACCCAACTGGCTTGGCTGGGGTCAGTCATTTCGCCGAGCCGGACCGTATGGTGGTTTCCTCGGCAAGCAATACGACGCGCTGACAACTGAGTGCATGCCGTTCTACGACAAAGACTCGTTTGCTCCGTCCCCTGGGACTCCTCAAATCGTGCGAGGTGCTCCTGTGCTGCCGAGCACATCCCTGGAAGACGGGATGACGATCGACCGATTGAACACGCGACGGTCACTGCTGTCTCAGATCGACACAGAGCGTCGACGGATGGATCAGTTTGCTTCCGTCGATTCTTCCTCCTACCAGCGCAATCAGCGGCAGGCGTTCGATATTCTAACATCGTCGGCCATGCGGCAAGCTTTCGATCTGTCGCAGGAAGATCCGAAGATGGTAGATCGATACGGCCGCACGCTGTTCGGAAATTCCACGTTGATCGCGAGGCGTCTGATTGAGGCTGGCGTTCGCTTCGTCAACGTCACCTGGGATTTGTTCTGGGGCCCAGTGAATGTGGACTACGATGCATGGGATACGCACAACAACAACTTCAACATCCTGAAGAAGAATAAGTTGCCAGGATTCGACCAGACCATGCACGCTCTGATGACTGATCTTCAGGAACGCGGCCTGCTGGATGAAACGCTGATTGTAGTGACCAGTGAAATGGGGCGCACGCCACGCATCAACGCAAATTCGGGGCGAGACCACTGGACGAACTGCTATGGTTCGCTATTGGCCGGAGCCGGAATTCGCGGCGGCACGGTCTACGGCACATCCGACACCCAAGCAGCCTATGTCGCTGATAACCCTGTTCGCCCGGCAGATCTGCTGGCGACGATCTATCGAACATTAGGCATTGATCCGGCAACAAGAGTACCCGATCAAACCGGCCGTCCCATCGAGATCGCTCAGGGCGGCCATGAGATCTTCGAAGTCATGACCGCATAATCCCGCTGAAACACTACTCATCCTGTTTCGGAGCAAAACCGCGACGCATCGTGTTCTCCGACACATTGATCGGAATCATAAACTGCAGCAGATAGTCGGGCCCGCCCGCTTTGCTGCCAATTCCGGACATCTTGTACCCACCAAACGGATGACGTTGCACAAGCGCACCCGTGATCTCACGATTCAGGTACAGGTTGCCCACTTCAAATTCATTGCGAGCACGTCGCAGGGTCTGTGGGCTGCGGCTGTAGACGCCTCCCGTCAGAGCGTATCGAGTATTGTTGGCGATGCTGAATGCCTCATCGAGATTCTTCGCTCGGATCACCGAAAGCACCGGTCCAAAGATCTCATTCTGAGCCAGTGGAGACGTCGGATCAACATCGATGAAAATATGCGGACCGACGAAGCTCCCCTGCTTTGCCAGAGGTCCCGGATCCATCGCAAGAGTCAGTATCCCACCATGCTCCGGATCAACTTTGCGAATCGTCTCCAGAATCCTGTCGCGAGCTTCATCGTCAATCACGGGACCAATTTTGGTGCCCGGATCATCGGCGGCTCCCATCTTCAGGCTCTTCGTCGCTTCAATTAATCGATCCACGAAAGGCTTGTAAGCGGCCTCCAGAATAATCACACGAGAACATGCTGAACATTTCTGCCCAGCATAGCCGAACGCACTGCGAATGACACCCAAGACGGCTTCATCAAGATCCGCATCATCGTCGACGATGATGGCATTCTTGCCACCCATCTCCGCGATCACACGCCGCACATTTTTCTGACGCTTGTCGGTATCCGCAGCCGCGCGATTGATCTCAAGGCCGACGTTCTGTGATCCCGTAAACGCGACAAGATCGACATCCGGATGTCCGGCCAATGCGGGGCCGATTTCTTCGCCGACGCCTGGTACGAAATTGACGACTCCGTCAGGAACGCTGGAGTTGCGAATAATCTCCATCAACTTGGCCGCAACGACAGAGGACTGCTCAGCGGGCTTCATCACAACTGTGTTACCAGTCACGATAGCCGCCATCGTCATGCCGGTCAGAATCGCGAACGGGAAATTCCACGGAGCAATAGCGACGCAGACCCCACGGGGACGATACGAATAGCTGTTTTCCTCACCCAGAAAATCACATTTCTGAGCTGCACCAAGTCGCTTCATTTCGTGAGCATAATACATGCAGAAATCAATGCCTTCAGCGACATCAGCGTCAGCTTCGGCCCACGGCTTTCCGGTTTCGAAGATGATCCACGCGGTCAGTTCGAAGCGACGCTCGCGAATCTCGGCGGCAATCAATTCGAGGTACTCAGCACGAGTCTCAACCGGTGTCGCAGCCCACATTCCAAAGGCACGTCGAGCCGCTTCGATCGCGTCTGTTGCCTGATCAATCGTGGCCGATGCAACGCGTCCGATGATCTCCGAAGTCTTCGAAGGATTGCGGGAAACAAGCGTCGCACGGCTGTCACAGGATTTGCCGTCGATGATCAGCGAGTAGACACCGCCGAACTGATCTCGCACCTCAGACAGGGCGTGAACCATGGCGTCGCGATTTTCCGCGTTCGTAAAGTCGGTCAAAGGCTCATTGTTGAATCCCGGACGAGGAGTACTCTGAATGGGCGGTTCTGTGACGGAATGGCTGGATGGCTTCATAAGAAGTTTCTCGACGGCAATATGTTCGGTGAAGCTTTGGCGGAGGAAAGAATCGTTCGACGTGTTCTCAAGCAGTCGGCGAACAAGATACGCCATGCCAGGAAGTAAATCGCCAAACGGCGTATAGATGCGGACACGATGACCACGTTCCAGAAACAACTGGGCCTGTTCATCGCCCATCCCGTAGAGCATCTGGATTTCCATCGCTCGATCCGGAACCTGCAGCTCTTCTTTCAGAGCCAGACCATGAGCCAGACTGCGGAGGTTATGACTGGCCAAAGCCGGACGGAGCCATTGATAGTTTTCCATCAACACTCGTGTCAGTCGTTCATAATTGTCATCCGACTGCCACTTGCGCCGAAAGACAGGAACCGGCCAGCCACGATATTCAGCAACGATGTTCTCGTAATCCCAATACGCGCCTTTGACCAGACGGATCCAGATCGGTGTGCCGCGATTCTTTGCCCAGTCCAGCATCTTCTGGAGATCGCGTTCTGCTGATTCCAGATAAGCCTGAACCACGATGCCGCAGTCCGCATAGTCGCGGAATTCATCTTCCATCAGAACTCTGCGGAAGATCTCAAACGTCAACTCGCGATAATCGTTCTGCTCCATGTCGATGTGGACATACGCATTATTGTCTCGAGCCGTCCGCAGAATCGGTCGCAGACGAGCCGAGACGCGACGAATCGAGCCTTCCGCATCAATCGGCGAAAACTGACTGTCCAGAGCCGACAGTTTCAGACTAACGTTGACGCGAGGGATTCGACCTTCATGGTCAGAATCCAGCAGCATGTCCTCGGGCCATTCATTGACCTGCTGAGCCATGCCATTGATCAGATCGATATACGATTGCTGATATCTTTCGGCTTCGCTGTCGCTGATGACGGCTTCACCCAGCAGATCGAGCGTGAATGCATAGCGGTTTCGGCGAATGCGACGAACCGAAGCCAGCACTTCATCAACATTGGAGCCCGCAATAAACCGCCGAGCCATCCGCGCCGCATTGCTGCGTGCATTGAAGGCAAGGGCGCGGCTGAGAATGCTGTTGCTGGTCGACAGATCAAGCCCAAGGCGAGCGGCCCACGGCAGGTGATCTCGCACTTCTTCGAAGTACTCATCAAGATGGCGAGCGATTGCCGTATGGTCTCGAAGCATCGGGAGTACATCGACGAATCGAAACATCTGAACTTTAACGGCTTCGTCATTCATCGCCCACGACATCAGGCGATCTTCCCACCAGCGACCATGGAAGATCGACGGCGAACGATGCTGAATCCGGCCGAACAGTTCACGACCAATGTCCAGCGTCCGTTGTTCAGTCTGGTCGTTGTCCGTCGAACTGCTCTTCACTGCAGCAGAAGCAGCCTTCTTCGGAGTTTTTTCCGCTGCTGAGCGGGAAGCGGGCTTTGCAATCTGCTTCTCAGCTGGCTTCGCTTCATTGGCTTCTTCAGCCTTTGCTGCTGATTTTGCTGCCTTTTTGGCCATAACGTCTCAAACTCAATGCCGAGTACCAAACAGAACAATCGTCGATTGTGAGCTAAGAAAAGGGGTCAGAAACCAATAGCTGAACGGCCCGAAGGGTGCTGCGCACTATTGGTTTCTGACCCCTTTTCTGAACCCGCGGATTCTAGGAGCATTCGCGTTTTCGGAAAGAACGTCTGCTGCATTTTCGCGCAGCGAGCCGCGGATTCCCGAAACAAACGCGAACCACGTAGCAAAGCCTCGTTCAATTTCTACGGGGACGTTGCTTGAAAGTCGACGAATTTATGCCGGTTTTGGTTGAAAGCTGGCGAGACGCGACAGGTCTGCAATCTGTTTCAATCACCCGATTTCGGAATCCGCATAACCGGTATTGAAATACATTACGCTGAATAACGTCAGCAAAACTGTCAACAAGTTCCTGCTGACGCCATGACGCTGACCGCCCTCTTCAAAGCCGTCGCCAG
>CANHVD010000126.1 GCA_947463775.1 Planctomycetaceae bacterium
ATCGCCGCAGGAAAGAGTCTGGCCGGACCACTCGCCGCCAGCGGTCAGTTTCCGCCGGATGTGATTGAAATGATGTCCGTGGCCGAACAAGCCAACAAGCTGGAACCTGTTCTGCTGAAACTTGCCGACAAGCTGGAGGATCGTTCGCGAGCCCGGCTTGAGGTCCTTATGAAACTTCTCGAACCGCTGATGATGGTCGTCATGGCGATCGTTGTCGGTTTTCTCGTCATTGCCCTGTTGATGCCTGTCTTTGAAGGAAATGGACTCTCATGAAACTCACAACTCGAAAATCATCTCCCCAAGGTTCCTTTCTGTCAGACTCGACGACGGCTCGGCCGAGGACTTCTGCAGGCTTCACACTGATGGAAGTTCTACTCGTCCTCGGAATTCTCGGAGTCATCATGGCGATGGTCGTTCCGAAGGTTCTGGGTCGACAGAAACATGCCAGCATTGATGCCACACGAGTCAGCATCGGTGGCCTGTCACAGGCTCTGAAACTTTACTCGCTCGATCACGGCGGAGATTTTCCGTCCGCAACAGCAGGTCTGGAAGTGCTCTTGAAAAAGCCAGCGTCTCAGGATCCTGCGTGGAAGGGTCCGTATCTTGAGCAGGCTCCGAAGGATGCGTGGGGACAGCCGCTGGTCTACGAGTTTCCAGGCAAGCACAACACCGACAGCTTCGACATCAGTTCGATTGGACCAGACCACGTTCCGGGCACACCAGACGACATCGGTAACTGGGAATAACATCCGTGCAACGTTCCGCGTACCAATCGACTTCAACGTCTTCTCAAGCGGAGCATTTGCTTCGCCGAGGATTCTCGTTGGTTGAGCTTCTCCTGGTTCTTTCGTTGATGGTGGTGCTCACCTCGTTGACGTTGCCTGGTGTTCTCCGCTGGCAGAATGGAGTTGGCATGGAACGCGCTTTATCACTGTTGCAGGTGCAGCTCCAGGAAACTCGATTGTGCGCGATTAAGACGGGCGAGTCCTGGACGTTGGTGTTGCCTCAGAACGGTCGTCCAGGACAAAGACATCAGACTGCCGAGTCTGTGTTGGTCGACAAGCGGAATGAGTTCAACTGGCCTGCCGGAATCTCCTGCCTGAGTATTGAATCGCAAACTTCAGAGATCGCAATCACCTGTAATCCGGATGGAACAGTGTCGGCTTGTACGTTGCAGTTCAAAGATACCCATGGACAACAAACCATGCTCCAGATTGATCGACTGACAGGAGCCGCTTGTATCGTCAACAAAATCTTGCGATCAGCATCAACGCTGAACGAGTCCTGCCCCGCAGAAAGAGTCACATCATGTTGAGCAATTCTGCAACTACGACTTATCGTCGGTTCGACAACCGACCGTTCCTGGTCGTGGACTGGATGACGACCGGCGTTGTTCTGTCAGAGGTTTCAACCTGTGGCGGTCAGGCTAAGGTTTCGCGATCATGTTATGAGCCATGGCCAGTCGGACTGGACCCGTTCACTACTCCTGAAGCGACCGGACAGTTTCTGAAATCTGTCTGCAACGCGGGACGGTTTCCGACATCAGCAGTAGCCGTCTCAGTACCGCGTCGGGATGTCAGCTTCAAACTGATGGAACTCCCGAACGTCACCGATAACGAACTTGGCCCGATGCTGTCGCTGCAAATCGAATCTCGCGCGCAGGCCAATAGTCAGCCAGTCGCCTGGGATATTCTGCCTCATCAAGTTCAGCAGTCCGCCACAAACCGCCACGTGACACTGGTCACTGTCTCCACACCTGTGATTCAGGCCGTTCAACAGGCTTCAGCAACTGCCGGCTGGAGTCATTTGGTAATAACGTCCGGAGATCTTCTGATTCCATGCGTGGATGCGAAAACCACTCCTGAGTGGACACTCTACATTCAGGCGAATCGAGCGAAACTGGAACTGTTGCTTTGCCATAATGGCCTTCCTGTGGCTGGCCAGGCGATGGCGATGCCCACTCAGTCGCAAGATGGCCATGTGCTCTCATCCCTCAATGCCTCGGCCTTGCAGTCCACAGCCGCTCGCCTGATGGCATCCTGCCCGCCAGAGTGGAAGGCGGCAGATTCCTCCGTATCGGTCATCGCATGCGGAGCATTCGCCGAAGAAATCGTGAAAGTCCTCGGTGCCGCTGGGATCGACGCTTCGCTCCTGTCATCCGATGAACGCAGCCTTCGAGTACTGGGCGTTGCTCGATCCCTGATGAAGCAGCCTGCCGAGTCAAGCAGTACGCCCTCTTGCCGCATCGACTTTCTTCGACCTCGGTCGGCCGACCCTCGCACCGCCGCCAGAAAACGCCGTGGCATCCGCTTGACGCTGGTCGCTTCCGCTATCGTCGGATGCGGTCTTATGGCCGTCTGGTCCGAATACACCTCACTGCAAGAGCAACTGGGGGACGTTGAAACGCAGCGGCAGCAAATGCAGCAGTATGTTGACCGAGGAAAAGATGTTGTCGGCCAATGGGAATACGTCAGTCGCTGGCAACGCGAGTCCTTGGCGGCCAATCAGGAAATCGCAGCTCTGGCCGAGGTACTTCCTTCGCGAGAACGACTGATTCTGACTCGACTTCAGCTTGAGAATCTTGTCGACGCCGAAAACGGCATGTTGCGAGTCGACGGCCTTTGCGAGGATGTTGAAGACGTGCTCACGATGAATTCCGCGATCCTCGAAAAATCAGACCATTACGATCTGCGACCTCAGGGCATTGAACCGGCTTCCGCCGACAGTGATTTCCCTTCACGTTTTCGCATTGAGGCAGAACTCAAGGATCGCAGCAAAACGGCCATCACCGAGGAGTCTCGCTGATGCTCTCCACACCTCGCGAAAAAAATCTGGCCATGATCTTTGGGAGCTGCATGGTCTTGTTGCTCCTGTGGGAAACCGTCGGACAAATCATTCTGCAGCCCCTCAACGATGCTCAGACCTCCGTCAGCGCTGGGCTCGCTGCGAATGATCAACTTCGACAGCAGTCAGCCTCCGTAGAGCACGCGTTGCGCAACCTCAAGCAGTCCTCCGGAGGAAGCCTTCCTGCCGATCCCGGCAAGGCTTCTGTTTTGTATCAGGGCTGGCTGATCCGACATCTGGAATCCAACGGCATTGAATCAGCCGTCGTCACCCCTGCACCGCCGATCGTGGTAAACGGTGTTGGTCATCGCATACCGATCATGATTCAATGCTCGGGATCGATGGCCGCAATCGCAGGTTTCCTCGATCAGTTTCACGCCACGCCACTCATGCACCGAATGACGAATCTGAGCATCACTTCTCTGAACGATAGCGCCGAGGAACATCGCGTCACGATCTCTGTCGAAGCATTGTCACTGACCTCAGCCAGCAATACAGACAGCCTGCCGGAACCCGGCCCAACCGACGATTCCAAAGGATTAATGGCCGTTGCGAAGTCCGACGACTTCTTTCGCCGACAGTTTGCAACCGTCGTCGAAGTGGAAACCGTCTCGAATGAACCTGAACCACCCGTGAGTTCAGAAGAGCCCGTGCAGAGTTCGCCAACTCCAAAAGTCGATCCGGAAAAATCCATTCGCTTTGTGGCGTCCGTCTGGAATGGCTCTCAACGAGAAGCCTGGTTCGTCGACCAGCGTTCGAAAACGGAACAATCTGTGGTGGCAGATTCAGAACTGTCGTTTCCGGACATCCAAGCCAAAGTCCTGTCGATTACTGAAGATTCCCTGCTCCTCGACATGGCCGGAACACAGACCAGAATCACCCTGGGCCAAACGCTGGCGAGTTCCACTGACAGATGATTCGGATGTTCGTTCGACAGCTTATCGAGAACGTGCATTCGCTGCGATGCTTTTGGGGACTTCACACCCGCGTTTTGGTGTGGATACCCGCCTCTATTCTTCTGGCGTTCGTTCTCGCTCATTACGATACCACTGTAGATTGAGCTGATCCAACAAACGCCGACCGTACTCGGCAAAGTATTCTCGAGGATCATACTCGCCTTCAGGATTGTACGCGTGGGTCGAGGTGCCGTCGTTCAAGATGCGGTTGTGCGAAGACAAGAGCCATTTAGCCAGCCGCTAAACCAGAATGTCCCAATCTTGCGCGATATCTTATCATTCTGTGCACATGATTTTGTCTTCCGGTCATCTACAAGCACTTCAAATCGAAGCCGAAAATCGCGCCGCTCGATTCGTGCCTGCAAAACACAATTTTCTTCTTCGTGGCTGAAAGAATCCTCACGATGAAACTCTATCGCTCACTTACTCTCGCTTTGGTTTTGCTTGTTTCGTCAAGTGCCCATGCGAAACAATTCAAGGCGGGCTTTGCCAGCCAGGAAATAACCCCTCAAAAAGCCACTCCAATGTGGGGTTACGGGGCCCGGCATGCTGCGTTGTCGACGGGAGTGCGAGACTCTTTGTTTGTCAAAGTCGTCGTCATTGATGTCGAGTCGGAGAAACTGGCCATCGTGGGCCTGGACCTTGGTCGTTCACCCACGGACGCCATGATGGCCCGCATCAGAACCTCCATCAAAGACACATCCAACGTTGGTCTGGTACTCATCTCCGGCTCACATACGCATCATGGCCCCGTTATTGAATTGCTCGACGAACCCGGCAAAGGCAAAGATGCTTTTGATGATGCGGTCGCCTATTCGAAAGAGCTGGAATTCAAAATAATTCAGACGATTAACGCAGCAGCAGCCAATGCCAGACCGGCCAAAATTGGTTGGGGGACAAAGTCGGTCGCGATGAACCGCAATCGGCACTCGAAGATCGAACCCAAACCCGTCGACACTGAATTAGGCGTGATTCGGCTCGACGCCTCCGATGGCAAGCCGATTGCAATGATCGTGAACTATGCCGCTCATCCTACCATGATGGATGCCTCCGACCTGCGTTTCTCGGCCGAATGGCCCGGAGCCATGATGAAGGCCGTGGAGCAGCAAGTCGACACGCCCTGCGTCTTTATGCAGGGCGCGTCGGGAGATTTGTCGACCTCGACGACCGAAGAGACTCGCGGGGTGGATGCATTTGGAAAAGCCATGGCCGTTAACGTCATCGAAACCGCAGCAGCCATCACCACAAAGGTTCCCGATCGACCACGACTGAAGGGTGCGGAAGACATCTTCGAGTTTCCAACTCGCATGGCATTCAACAATCCATTGACGCAAGCCATTTTCAGCACGGCGTTTTTTCCGGAACTTGCGTCCGCCTCGATGTCCGATGATCTGCTTAAGAATTCCATTCGTCCCCGTATCACCACCGTGCTGATCAACCAGGAGCTTGCGTTAGTCGGCGGCTCTGGTGAATTTTTCTGCGATCATGCCATCCGTCTCAAACAACGATCACGTGCTGCCGAGACATTTTTCTTTGGCTACTGCAACGGCCATCACATGTATTTTCCAACCATCGAAGCTGCTGCTGAAGGCGGCTATGGGGCAGATTCCTCGGTCAGTTGGGTCAGCCTTGGGGCTGGAGAAGAAATGATGGATCAAGCCCTTTTGCAGATCTACAAGATGCTGGGCAAATTCACTTTCGAACGAAATCTACAGCCCTGAACCGCATCACGGCGCAGGGATCCTAAAATCCTTATTGCGAGTCTCCCCTTATTGCGGTTCCGCCTCCTACATCGCATGAACCTCTCCTTGCCAATCCACATTGGCGCAGCTTCAGGATTCGCCACAATGTGCAGATCTGCAGGTGCCAGAATAGTCTGCCCTGCGAATGGAGCAATAAATGCCGGCGTTACACGTTTTTCTGATCTTCGTTTGTTTGGTCAGCACATCAGTTCTTTCTGCTCAGGAGAGCCTTGAGCAGAACTGGCCTCAGTTTCGCGGAGCCGATTCGACCGGAATCTCGCTCAACACCGGGTTGCCGGATCGCTGGTCGTCGACGGAGAATGTCGAGTGGAAGACCGATATCCCCGGACGCGGCTGGGGAGCTCCCGTGGTCTGGGGCGACAATGTCTTTCTGACAACTGTCGTGAATTCCGGAGAAACAGAGCCCATCAAAAAAGGTCTGTACTTCGGTGGTGACCGGCCAACGCCGCCCGAATCAGAACACGAATGGAAAGTAGTGTGCCTTGAATTGGCCAGTGGCAAAGTCCGCTGGGAAAAGACCGTTCACCGAGGTGCCCCGCCCACGCCAATTCATCTAAAGAACAGCTACGCGTCTGAAACACCAGTGACAGACGGAACGTATGTGTACGCGTGTTTTGGAAATCTTGGGATCTTCTGTTTTGATTTCTCCGGTGAACTGATCTGGAAGCATGCCCTCGAGCCTCACCCAACTCGATTCGGCTGGGGAACGGCATCATCGCCAGTCCTGCATAAAGATCGACTTTATTACCAATTCGACAATGATGAGCAATCTTACTTGATCGCTCTCAACAAGACGTCTGGTGAAACGGTCTGGAAAGTTGATCGCGACGAGAAGAGCAACTGGTCCACTCCGTTCATCTGGAACAACGCTTCCCGCACTGAGATTGTTACTGCCGGAACCGGAGCTGTTCGCAGTTACGATCTGGAAGGAAAACTCCTGTGGTCCCTGAAAGGCATGTCCAGCATCACAATCGCCGTTCCCTACGAAGCCGACGGGCTATTGTATGTGAGTTCCGGTTACATTCTTGATCGCATCAAAGCCATGTATGTGATCAAACCCGGGGCATCAGGGGACATCTCACTTCCCGACGGTGAAACCAGTAACGAATTCATCGCATGGTCGAACATGTTTATTGCTCCCTATAACCCCAGCACCCTGGTGTCGAAGGGACGGCTTTACATTCTTTATGATCGCGGCCTGTTAAGCTGCTTCGACGCTAAGACCGGCGAGCAGCATTACGACCGTCAGAAGCTGGAACGTGGCGTGGCGGTGACGTCCTCTCCGTGGTTTTACGAGGACAAGATCTTCTGCCTGAACGAAGATGGTGTCTGCTGCGTTGTTAAAGCTGGTGATAAATTTGAGTTGCTGCAGACGAATTCGCTGGCAGAAGACGATATTTGTCTGTCGACCCCTGCCATTTCGGGAGATCGCCTGCTGATTCGCTCTGACAAGCGGCTTTATTGCATTCGAAACCTGTCCAAACAATGACGGCGATTTACTCTACCGATGACGAACGCATGATTCGCCTGCAGGAAGGCGATCCGTACGCCTTTGGCGAACTGGTGCAGGAGTGGCAGGGTCCGCTGTTTGGCTTCTTCCTCAAGAACACTCGCGACGAGCATCTTTCTGAGGATCTTGTTCAGGAAACGCTGCTGAAGCTGTACCGAAACTGCTGGGACTATCTGCCGAAGGGCTTGTTCAAAGGCTTCCTGTTTCGAATTGGAAGAAATCTGCTGATTGATCATTCCCGCCGCGCGGTGAATGATGTGCTCATTCGAAGCATTCGTCGCCGAACCTCCGTCGAAGCCGATGACCAGGATCTGATGCAGCAGGTTTCCGAAGAGATTGTTTCTGCAGAAAACCGGGCCATCGAACGAGAAGTGTCTGAGGCTGTCCAGGAACTTCTTTTGCAGCTTCCTGAAGAACAACGGCAGACATTTCTACTGCATCACTATAATTCACTGACGCTCTCGGAGGTTGCCGATGCGATGGAAACATCATTGCCAACGGCCAAGAGTCGTCTGCGTCTTGCCCGAGAAAAACTTCGCTACCTGCTGACCTGCCGCGGTTTCTCCGAAGAATCCTTTTTTGAAATGTCTTCATCAGAATACTGAGTCACAACGTTCAGAGATTCCACCATTCTGTTTCGACAAGGCAGTGTTCACTCACTCCAGTACAAGAATTCATGCCATGCCTCACTTCAGCCGACTGACAGACATCATTACCTGCAGCATCACCGAGATTCTTTCGGTATCTCCGGATCCGGGACAAGCCCTGAAAGAAATTCTGGAAGAGATGAACGAAGGGCTGGCCGCTTGCAGACGAAATGTCCGAACGTCGGCGAATAACGGCGAACGCCTGAAACGTGAGATTTCTGAGTACGAGGCTCAGCTCAAAGAATGGAAGGATCGCGCTCGCCAGTTTCTGGCCGATGGTGACGAGGATGGTGCTCGCGATTCTCTGAGACGCAAAGTGGAAGTTGAAGACCTGATCGCCGGCCTGCGCCCGGAGCTGGATGCCGCGAATTCCACATGGCAACACATGTTGAGAATTCAGAAGGCTCTGGAGGCACGGCAGGCGGAAGCCGTACGAAGAATGCAGGAGATGACAGGCTACATACCAGTTGATGAGACGCAGTCGGCAACAGCCGCCATGTCTGCGTCGGCAGAGGTCGTTGAGCGAGCCAATGAAGTAGAGGCCGAACTGGAAGCATTGAAACGCGAAATGAACTCATGACAATGGCAGATCTTGTGGTTTGTCGTGCAGTCAATAATGTTCTGCATCACCTGACAACGTTGGGGATGATTTCTCCTGAGCCTTCTCCTTTCTGCCTTGATGCGGAGAACAAAGCCGACCTGTCAGGAGTGATCGTAAGAGTTGCTGACGTCACCGCCGCCGTGATTGGGTTCCATCAGGACCCGGACAGTACTCAGTCACTGGTTCTTTCTGAACCAGTCTTCATGGCTGATGCGAGCTCGGAAGCCCTCGCCGTTTGGTTTCGACAGATCCTGTCGGCTGTTGTTGACCATGCCAAACAGTATGAATTTGCACAGATTCGCTTCCTTGATTGGGAGTCGCAGTGCAATGCCATGCCGTGGATCGCCAGAGAATTGGAAGTCGCACAATTCTCTGCTCGGGCATCTGTTGTCGGCTGGAAAACGACTGCGGCAGAATGCCTGCTCAAGGCCAGCCACATTGCCACCGTAAGACTGTCAACAGCAGATCTGGATGCCCCATCCGAAGGCCCACACGCAGAATTGTCTCCGGCAGTCGGGCTGACCACGGATCAATCCCGAAACCAGCAGCGTTACCAGGAGATAGCCTGTGCTCTCGATAGGATCCTGGAAAATACGGATGATCTAACAGGTCTGATTGCCCCGAATGCAAATGACCTAATGCAGAAGTGGAGTTCTGAGGAATGCACCCTGATTGTAGCTGAAGCAGAAACGGGAGTGGTAGGACTCTGTGCTTTTGCTTTTAAGCCATCCAGAGATGATGGTGATCCTGCTTCAGGACAAATCGAATACGTCGGCGTGTGCAAAGAGATGCAGCGTCAGGGGATCGCCACTCAAATGCTGGCTTACCTCTGTCGCGGAGTCAGCAGAGGTTCTGACCGAGCGGTTGAAATAACAGCCTTCGCTGATGGAACCAATCTTCCAGCAAATTCATTCTACCGGCGATTTGGTTTTGAACCGCTCTGCCGCGGCAAACTCTGGTATCGCGGACTCGACTCTGCAACGCCATGAAACAACAAGAGCCCTCGTGAAACACGAGGGCTCGAGATGAACAACAATCTAATGTTGTACTACTTAGCTTCAGCTGGAGCAGCGCCTTCGGCGGCTGGTGCAGCGGCTTCAGCAGGTGCAGCAGCTTCAGCTGGAGCAGCGCCTTCAGCGGCTGGTGCAGCAGCTTCAGCTGGTGCGGCAGCTTCGGCTGCAGGTGCAGCAGCTTCAGCTGGTGCCATTTCAGCAGGAGCAGCTGGCGTTACTGGAGCTGCTGGGGTTGCTGCAGGCTCGCCACAACCAACCTGAACGAACGTCAAAGCCAAGAACAGAGCTGAGTAGCCAAACTTCTTCATGATTCTCTCCAGAGTTTTTTTCGTATCCACGATTTACAACTCCGCCCTAAACGTCGGCCGAAGCTAAATCTACTGGGAATCACTCTATCAGTCCCTGGCAGAAAAACACCATCAGGTGTCAATAGCGGAGAACTTTTCTTGCCGTCCGGAACCTGGGGAACCTTTAGCGACGACTGGGGAGACGAGTTCTAATAGGCCGATCATCCCAAAAATCGCGGTTTTTCCTGCGTATTGCTCAAAGACTGCCCTGCTTGTCACTGTTTTTTTAATCCTGTCCTTGCCTTGGCGTCATATGGCCGAAGCGGAAAGAGACTGGATGGCGTTCGATATTCGGCCATCCTGCGTTCCATTTCCTGAACGATTGCTGGATTCTGCTCCGCCAAATCCTGAGCTTCAGGACCATCAGCGACCAGATCATAAAGCTCCGTCTTCACCAGCCCTTTCTCCAGGTTCTGACGAATGGCTTTCCACCGTCCAATCCGAAGTGATTGCTGCCCTCCATAACCCGGAAACTCACGGTACAGGAGTTCTCGCTCCTTCTGGGTTCCAGTTGTCAGCAAAGGAAAAAGACTGATCCCATTCAAAACTTCCGGTACCGCTTCTTCAGCACCTGCGATCTCCAACAGAGTTGGTAACCAGTCTTCAAAGCCGCTCACGAAGTCACTCTTCGTACCAGCGGTCACGCGGCCCGGCCATTTGACAATCGTCGGGACTCGCACACCACCCTCATAAAGCGAACCCTTCAGGCCCCGAAGATTCCCCACGCTTTCAAAGAACTCATAATCTACTTCCTGTTCCAGATGAGTCGTGCCATTGTCCGAACTAAACACAACAACAGTATTGTCCTCAAGGCGCAGTTCTTTCAGATGCTGCAACAATGCTCCGATATCACGATCCATATGGCTGATCATCGCGGCATAAGCCGCGCGAGGAGTGAAATGCGGCGTGTATCCACCATCAGCGGCCGTGAACGGTGCATCGTTCCAGCCCAGCTCAAGATAAGGCTCTAACTCATCATCCGGCACATGCAGTGCCACATGAGGCAGTGTGGTTGGATAGTAGAGGAAGAATGGACGTTCCTTGTTCTCCGTGATGAACTCCAACGCGGCTTCACGGATTCGATCGGGAGCATAATCCTGCCCCTTGAATGCGTCGTAACTCCGAGGATCTGCAGGATCATCTCCCGCTTTCAGTTTCGCATGCCCTGGGACTGGTGGATGATTGTTCAAAGCGATTCTCTCAGAATCGCTCCACAAGTAATCGGGATAAAAACTGTGAGCATGTCGCTGACAGTTGTAACCAAAGAAGCGATCAAATCCCTGATTCAAAGGATCGCCTTCTGAACCCGGACCACCGAGCCCCCACTTTCCAAACGCACCGGTCACATATCCCTGCGCCTTCAACAATTCCGCGATAGTGACTTCCGAAGCTGGAATCGGCTTCTGCCCTTCCGGCTGCATCTCGCTGTTATTGCGAATCCACGCATGTCCAGGATCTCGTCCCGTCATCAAAACACAGCGAGACGGCGCACATACGGCATTGCCGGAATAATGCTGAGTCAAACACAGACCTTCTGCCGCAAGCTGATCCAGATGGGGGGTTCTGATTTTCGTTTGGCCAAAACAGCCTAGTTCCCGATATCCCAGATCATCTGCCAGAATAAAGACGATGTTGGGGCGATCTTTTTTCTGCTGATCCTGCTCCGACGCTTGTACTTCGACATCTCCAAACGTGATCACAAACAGAGCCATCAGCACCAGGGGAAACGCCAACAATCGCGACATCGAAGTCTCCCGAGCTGTGTAC